>NZ_JBYMAP010000344.1:0-3138 GCF_057766305.1 Methylomonas sp. BG-2
TGATTTCGCTGCGCCCGGCCGGGGCGGCCGGCGCTCGGTTATAGTGGTTGAGCACCGCTTCCAGGCTGGCGAATTGGCCGGCGTGCATATACGGCGGACGTTGCGCGACATTGCGCAAACTAGGCGGTTTGTAGGCGCGCAGCAACCGCCGCTCGCCCCTGTTGATGAAATTCAACTCCCGGCATTGGTCCGGACCGGCGTCGCTGTAGCTGCCCAGGCAATTGAATTCGTCGGCGACGACTTGGTCCGCGCCGGCCAAACGGCCCATATCCTTGGGCAAGCCGGAGCGAGCCGGCACGCCGGTATTGTGAAAATCCAGATCGGTGAACAGCGGCCCGCGATGGCATTCGACACAATGGGCCTTGCCGATGAACAGTTTCAGTCCGGCAATCTCTTCCGCGCCCAGCGAATTATCCGGCGTGACCGCACCGCCCTCCGCCAGGGCTCGCGCGTAGGCATCGAACCGGGTTTCATTCCAGACGATGCGCCGCTCGAAAGCCGCGATGGCTTTGCCGACATTGACGAACACGCGATTGATGGCATCGCGCGCCGCGTCGTCGAGTTTCGCCCAAGCCCGCCGCGCCCGCCGGTCGCCCAACGGGCCGGCGTTATCCGGCAGCCCCGACAGGTCGGGCGGCTCGCCGAACACGGCGCGATATTCGGCCGGGTAATGCGCCAACACCCATTTGGCGCAGCGGCCGCGAGTCAGATTGTGCTCGTTCGGGTTCTCCAGCGGGCCGAGCGCCTGCGCCCATTGGCTATCCTTGCGGCCGTCCCAAAACAGCCACGGGCTGTACGCCATGCCCGCCAGCGGCATCGCGCGCCGGCTGGTTCGGCCGACGCCTTTCGCCAAGGCTCGCCCATCCTGAAAATTCCGCTCCGGATCGTGGCAACTGGCGCAAGCGACTTCGCCGTTCGAACTGAACCCTTTATCGAAAAACCAGCGCCGCCCGAGCGCCGCCGCGGCCGGGTCGTCGGCGAAACGGTTGGACGGATCGGCCGGTAACGGCGGCAGGCTGGAGAGTGTCAGCGAGCGCAACGTAGCCAGCTCTTTTTCACTCCAGATTCCGGAATCGGCTGCCTCGGCGTTGGCGGTGCTCAATACTAAGATCAGCACCCAACCGCCGGCCAAGCGCGTGGCCGGGCGCGGCCGTCTCCGGGTAAGAGGTTCGTTGCTAACGCTCATGAAGACTTGGCAATCGTCCCGGCAAATGAAATGCAGTTTCGTAGGAGCAACGCATCGTCGCGATGATGGCGTTTCGAATCACGACGATGCGTCGCTCCTACCATGACTTTCAGAGTAAGAATTTCTAAGGTACCAGAGTTATCGCCCCGGCCGAGCGCGGGTTTGAACGGGGTGCTCATTTGACCGGCACCTCGAAGATCACCCAGTCGCGCCGGTTCTTCCTCCAAAAATCGAAGCGTACCCACCAAACCCCGCTCATTTGAAACTTCATGCCGGCGATCCGGTAGTCGCCGCTACCGAGGTATGCGGTCGCCCTGGGCTGAGTCGGCAAACCGTGCGCATGTCCCGGCATGTGGGCGGAAACCGTAATGATCAGATTCTCCGCCGGACGCCGATCAGCGGTTTCCACATGCAATAGCCACTCGTGGATTAAGTCGGTCGTCACTTCCGGCGCCAAGCTTTGCCAACTCACCCGGTACAGGCCTTTTTCGCTGATGCGGGCGTCGGTCGCCGAACAAGGGGAGATGCTCAGGGCCAAGACCATGCCCAACGCGATACGCAGGTATCTAAAATTATCCATTCGTGGCGCGAGTGTTTGAATTGCAGGCAGATGAACAATGTCTATGTTCGATTTCTAAACAATGCCACTCGTCCAACGCGCTTGATCCGGCGGTTTCCGCGAGTGTCCGGTCTAATTAGAAATTTCCGTGCCAGCTTGCAATCAAGCGCATTTTCAGAGTTTGGCCGCGGCGGGCGTGCCTGGGTGGGTTCAAATGGTTTTCGACACGCACTCCCTGCTATTGCGCCGGAAACCTTAGACCGGGTATTTGGGAGGCACCGGCCAACGGCGCCGATCGGCCAACAGTGGACGGATGTTTTTCTTACGAACGCCTTTTGATTGATCTACAACCGCCAGCCGTAAAAGGTATGATCGCCTATAAGTTGCGCCGAACCATGCGAGGCGCAACGATCGCGAACGGTGCACCCGACGGCAGCACCCCATAGCCGGCACATCTTATGGCCTCGGTTCAAGCCGTTGACCGCGATCGAGGCATTGCCTTTCGGCGTGTCGATGCAGGTCAGGTTGTCGCCGGCGTCGTAGGTATAGCCATATTGATCGCCGCTGGAGACATCCACCGAGGTCAGCCGATCCGCGTCGTCGTAGCCGTAGGTGTAGTCCTTGGCGGCCCAGTTTCCGCTTAAGGTCGTGGTTTCGTTGATTTCGCTGATCCGGTTTTCCGGCGTGGTGACGTAGCCGTAGCTCCGCGTGGCGCCACTGTTTTGGATGCCTAACAGACGCCGGTCATGCTGGTTGTCATCGTATTGCCAGCTCGTGCCAACCTTACCCGTGCTGTCTTGCAGGCCGGTTAATTGACCAGTTTCGCCGAGATAGGTTTGGGCAAAATTGCCCAGCGGGTTGTTGTGGTGGGTCACCCGGCCCAGCGCGTCGTAACTGAAGGTTTCGCTACTGGTATCGACGGTACGTTTCACTATCCGGCCCAATTCGTCGTACTGGTAAGCGATTCGATGCGGCGCAATACGGTTTCGCCTATTGACGCCCTACCGATTACGCCTTACGGCCTTGAAGGTTTCGTTACTGGTATCCACTGTTCGTTTCACTATCCGGCCCAATGTAGAATCCAAACCCTAACAAGAATGATTTGGTTTGATGGGTAAGATCGGTTGAGGCAAAGACCTTAGGGCGTAATAGGCAATAGCCGTATTGCGCCGTATGTTGGCCTTCGATCATTCGGCGTAATGCCCGTTGGTTATTGCGCCCTACGCGGGCTGGACGCCGGTCAGGCGTTGGTCGGCGGCGTAGGTCAGGGTTTGGCTGCCGATTTGGTTGATGTGGCCTTGTGGGCTGTATTGATAGGCGGTGGCGACGCCGTTGACGGTGGTCTGGGTCAGTTTTTGGCTGTCCAACGCGATAAGGTGCGCCAAATATAGGT
>NZ_JBYMAP010000345.1:0-3118 GCF_057766305.1 Methylomonas sp. BG-2
CGGAAATTATCGGTCGGCGTTACTTCGCCTTCGAATAGGAATTAAACGCGACGAACTCCACTCGATACTCGCTACACTCCCTTTCGTCAGGGGATTCCCATAATCGGCTGGCCAGATCGAAAATATCGTCGCTAACAACCATGGAAAAGGTATCTCCTCGCTCGATATTTCTCTGGCGCACTCGCTGGCGACGGATATCTTCCGGTGTGTCCAGTACATAAACCCGTAAATCGAAGCCGCTTTCAACAACGCGCCGATAAAATGCTTGCCGGTCTGCGCGCTGGATCAGACCTAACTCCAATACCACGTCGATGCCGGATGCCAATAGGGCGCCGGATTGCTTCCAAATCAGATTCACTACTCGGTCTTTCCGTTCGAGATACCAGATCGCGACTTCCTCGGCCGGTCTATCTGGACCGAACAGCAACGCGAACCATTCGTCCAGCGCAATATGAATACCATTCGTTTCGGCGGCCAGCGATTTGGAATATGTCGGTTTCCCGGCGCCCACCGGACCTTCTATTAAAGATACTTTTGCCATTTTGACTTAAGCAAGTGTTTGGCTCATCGGGATTTTGTCGCCCTGACCCGTCATTTCACGCAATTCGTAGTTATTTTCCAGCGTCGGATAGCTATCGGATTGCGAGGTCAATTGATTATGTTCCGATGTGAATTGGCCACGTAGTAAAGAGTTGTTTCGATAAATCGGCGTAATATTCGAAAACCCTTGCGAAAAAATGATCGTATTGTCGGCATGATTGGATTCCTCCAACAAGCCGACATTACGATTGGAAAAAATACCGATTTGCTGGTTCTGAAAATGATTACGGTGAATGGAAACACCTCTAGCGGATTCGATATAAATGCATTGATTAATGACATTTCCCGGCGAGCTTGCCGACTCGTCGTTACTATTTGCGGTATTTTTATGCAGTTTGGTCAGAAATGCATTGCTGGCGATTTCGATCCCGGTTACTTCCGGACTGGCGGCGCTATACCGGGAAACCAAAATTCCGCGCGTCGCGGAGGCCAGCGAATCGCCGTTGAGCGTCCCCAAATGGTCGCGGGTATATAAAAAGGTATTGTTCAGGATTTTACTCGTGGCGCTGCCGAACACACTCACCGCAGCGTCCTGATGCCAGCCTGCCCGATTGGTCGCGCAATTGTGGCAAGCGTTATTCGTAAATATCAATCCATAATGATCGGCGTCGCCCGGCTGATCCGCGCCGTAAACCAACGCGGCGCCACAATCCAAGAAATGATTGGCGTCAACAATCGAATTGAAGACGTTGTCGTGGCTGCCACTGATTTTTATCGCCGCCTGACGAATGTTTTTAAAGGTACAGCCATGCCATTTACAGTGGCTGCGGCCGGCCCATGCATAGCAGGCGGCGCTGGAACCCAGCGGTCCAATCCGGTCATAGGCGGTATCGGTCGGCAATTCCCACACGCATCCCGAAAATGTAGTACCAGGACCCGGAATGGTTGCGTTTCTGGCACCGTATGAATAGCAATTTTCTAAAACCGTGCCGAAATCGCCGGGCGCGGCATCCTGCATAAACAACGCGCCGCCGTAAAAATGTTGGCAGTGGGAAATTCTCGCGTTGCCGCACCCGTGTAAATAAATGCCGGCACCGATATTTTCCTCGACGACGAAATTCTCCGAATTACCCGAAGTGATTAAACCGATGAGTTTGAGCCGCGCGCAGTTTTTAAAGTACAGCGCGCTACGAGCCGCTTGATTGCCGATGAGGGTCTCGTTCCCGACCCGGCCGGTGTCCGCGGAATAGGCTGAATAATCCAACAAGCTACCAGGCTCGGCAATGACCGTTAAATCGTCAATACCATCGACGACCAACGGTGCTGTCAGAGGGTATCGGCCCGCCGGTATATAAACCACCGGTCCGACCGATTTACTCGCTTCGGCAAACAAATGCACCAGCACCGACGGACTGGCCTGCTTGTAAATCGTATTGGCCTGGCTGGCGGTTTTAGATAAGGAAAAATAGGTAGGTATCAACATTTACAGGACCTCGTATCAAAAGGATTTCTAGTCGATGGGGTTGGATTCTCCGGTTACACAGGCCATGCGGGGTAACGGGCCGAATAGCTGACGACAAACAAAATATCGGCGATGGACTCATCGGCTATCATCTGACTGATTAACCGACCATCGGCCAGTTTGTCGCTGAGTTCCAAATGCCAACGACCAACCGGCGATTTACCCTGCAACGCCAGCCAACTCGCGGCATTGCCACGCCGGCTGCTGGCGATGCCGGCAACGGCGGTCCCCGCGCCGCCGACTAATTCGGCATTACCATTGATGACACCGAGAAATTTGATCGGTAACTCCGGCAAAACCGTGCCATCCTTGGCAACGAAATACAGCACCAGCTGCGAAATCGATACATTCAGCGCGTTCGCTGGAAAATCGCCTTCCGCAATATCCCACTGCACGATGTTGGGTGTTGCTGCCTGATCGGGATGATTCAAGTCGTACCAAAGGTCCGGGAACTGATCGCGCAAGCCGAACGAACGGTCGGCACCGAATTCGGTAGGCAGACTTTGAATGACTTGTTTGCGGTATTGCCAGCTATCCAGCGCGGTGTAATCCAACGTGACCAACACGTCGCCGATGGTGGTGAAATCGAAAGGATTGGCCGCCTTGGGCATGCGCAACTCCCAAAAGGTATCGACACCGACCGATTCGAACGGCATCAAAAATTCCGGCTGCTGATTGAGTTCGAATACCCCGGACGCATTGATCGCGCCGGTCAGCGCCACTGACTGCATTCCATGATGCACTTCGACCTGCCGGAAACCGCCGTCGTCAACCACCACCCGCGATACCCCGAGATTGGTCAGCGTGGCATGAACGCCTACGGTCGGAGGTACTAACGCCACCACACTGGTCCGCACTTGGCGGATCAAACGCAAATAATGGCCGGGGAAATCTCGGTCGAACAACGCCATCGCGGTATTGAAGCGAATCACCCCGGTATCGCGGAAGCGTTGAAATTCGATCGGCGACAGCGCGGCCAGCGAGAAGGTCTTGCTCATTTGTAACTTCCGGCTGTTGCTCAGGAATGCGTATTGGTCAAGCTCGGTAATATCTCGC
>NZ_JBYMAP010000346.1:0-3105 GCF_057766305.1 Methylomonas sp. BG-2
AGTTGATTAGGGTTTTGAAAGTTTGAATTGCGTCACGTATTGGCCGCTGATAGACTCGGGGGCCAATCTTGACGGGAAGTGTCGAAAGATTTTACGGACTAAATCCTTCAAGGCGTCAAAAATTGCGCATCGTTAACGACAAAGATCCCCTTCTTAGGACCAGTCTAAGCGATCGATAAAATTATAAGAGGGGTAGGGGATGTCGCCGAGCCAGCGCGCGATGAAGTCGAATTTGGGCCTTGATCCAAATACGCCGGTTCTAGAATCAGGCGGGAAGCGGATTGCAAATTCCGCAGTCTGGCTATTGCTGCATTTGCTCGTGTTGTCTTTTTTTACGAAAACCGCTTGGGGTGTCGCGTCAGCGACGTGGGAGACCGTTTCGAGCAGCCAAGTGACGGTGAAGGTCGCCAACCCGGTACGCAACCGGCGGGCGGCGGACGCGACGGTGGCGGTGACGCTGAGCAACGTCAGCGGCCAAAGCCTGAAAGGCCCGTTCCGGCTGGTGATCGTCGGCCTGAGTCCGGCGGCGAAAGTGTCGATCGGCAATGCCAGCGGCACCACCGCGGCCGGCGAAGCCTACTACGACCTGACCGGCTATATCGGCAACGACTTCACGCCCGGCGGCAGCGGCCTGGTCTCGGTCATCGTCACCGGCGGCGGCCCCAACGCCTTCAGTTTCACAACCCGGCTGGAACGCCAAGTGCCCAGTCAGGCCCTGACCGTCAAAATCACCAGCCCGGCCACGCTGTTGACCGTCGGCCACACCCCGCAAACCGTCAAAGGCACGGTCAGCGACCCCAGCGCCCAAGTCACCCTGAACGGCGCGCCGGTCACCAACAGCAACGGCCGATTTCAAGCCGACGTCGCCCTGGAAGAAGGCCACAACAGCATCACCGCCCGCGCGGTCAACGCCCAGGGCGAAGACGTCAGCGATGCCATCTCGCTGTCGCTGGACATGACCCCGCCCTACCTGACCGTCGAATCGCCGAAAAACGGCGACACCGTCCGCACCGACCACATCGCCGTCTCCGGCCTGATCAACGACATCGTGCGCGGCACCGTCGCCGCCGGCCAAGCCCACGTCAAAGTCAACGGCATTACCGCCAGCGTCGCCAACCGCAGCTATCTGGCCGAAAACGTCCCGCTCGGCGTTGGCGAAAACACCCTGAAAATCGACGCCGCCGACAACGTCGGCAACACCAGCAGCCTCAGCCTCAAAGTCACCTACCAACCGCTGGCGCCGCAACACATCGAACTGCTCGGCGGCCAAGACCAAAGCGGCCCCATCAACAGCGTGTTGGCCCAAGCCCTCAAAGTCAAACTGCTGGACGGCGCCAACCAACCGGTGGCGGGCAAACCCGTCATCTTCCGCGTCACCGAAGGCGACGGCATCGTCGGTGCCGGCGGCAGCGACCAAGGCCAAGGCGTACTGGTGCAAACCGACGCCCAAGGTATCGCCGCGACCCAATTCAAGCTCGGCAGCCGGGCCGGCAGCGGCAACCAACGCGTCCGCGCCGCCTCGGTCGGCTTCGACGGCGAAGTCCTGTTCTACGCCAGCGCCGGCGTCGGCGCCGGTAGCAAAGTCACCGTCAACAGCGGCAACAACCAACGCGGCGCGGTCGGCCAACCGCTGCCGCAACCCTTCGTCGTCGCCGTGGTTGACGACGGCGCCAACGTCGTACCCGGCGCCCAAATCCAATTCAAAGTCACCCAAGGCAGCGGTCGCTTCCAAAACGGCCAAACCACCCTCACCGCCACCACCGACAGCGACGGCCGCGCCACCGCCGAGCTGACGCTGGGCAGCGAAGACGGCCTGGATGTCCACCGCGCCACCGCCACCCTGGTCGGCACCGACCTGTACGCCGGCTTCACCGCCTCCGCGTTAAAAACCGGCGTCACCGGCCAGACCAGCATCAGCGGCGTCGTCCTCGACAACCAAGAACACCCGCTGCCCAACGTCACGCTACGGGTCGACGGCACCACCCGCGAAGCACAAACCGACGCCCAAGGCCAATTCAAAATCACCGAAGTCCCGGTGGGCGCCGTGCGCATGATCGCCGACGGCAGCACCACCACCGCCGAAGGCGAATGGCCCACGCTCGCCTTCAACCTCGTCACCATCGCCGGCGCCGACAACCCGCTATCGTCGCCGGTCTACCTGGTCAAGCTCGACACCGTCAACGCCAAAACCGTCGGCGACCAAGACGTCACGCTGACGCTGCCCGACGTGCCCGGCTTTGCGTTGGAAGTCAAACGCGGCTCGGTGACCTTCCCGGACGGCAAAAAGACCGGCAAGCTATCGGTGACGCCGGTGAACGCCAGCAAAATCCCGATGGCGCCGCCCAACGGCATGCAACCGCAATTCATCGTCACCATCCAGCCGGTCGGCGCCAAATTCGACCCGCCGGCGCGGCTGACCCTGCCCAACGTCGACGGCCACAAACCCGGCGCGCAAGTGGAAATGTACTCCTACGACCACGACCTGGAAGAATTCGTGGCGATCGGCCTGGGCACGGTCAGCACCGACGGCAGCATCATCAAAAGCAACGACGGCGTCGGAGTGATTAAGGCGGGCTGGCATTGCGGCAGTCAGCCGGGGGGGAGCGGGTGTGCGGCCAGCCCCGGAGAATGCCAAAAATGCGAAGGTAATTGCGTCATCGTCGATTTGCCAAAAGTACCCAATGTACCGGGCGATTGTATGAAGCCGAAGGATTGCAAATCGTCCGAACCGGATTCCTCGGATGTTCCCGCGGATGTCGCAGGCGATTGCAAAAAGCCAGCCTGTCCGACCCCCACCGTCGATACCAACGACAAACCGTCCGAAGAATGCAAGCAATGTCAGGCTGACGGTTCGGTTGGCAATAAGCCTGACGGACAGTTCCCGGAATCGACAACAAGTTGCTGCTATCAAGGGGAGTCTGTGCCGAAAACCCCGAGCGATTTTGCAAGCTTGGCGAAATGCCCGCAGAAAAAACAGAATACAACGCGGAATCACGAAATCGACGGGTGCTCCAATTCTCCTGACGATTTGGAGAGTTGGGACAACCTGCCGTTTGCAACGAACTACGATATGTATGTGACCAATCCGATTTGGGGGACCGTGCT
>NZ_JBYMAP010000347.1:0-3072 GCF_057766305.1 Methylomonas sp. BG-2
GTTCAAGCATTTTGCCCTGTATTGTTGTTCGCCGGATCGGACGTGGAAAGCCGCCGGCTTGCTGGACAACTACTAGCGGACCGTTCGAAGGCGGTATCCGTCCGCCAGACGGTGCTGGCGCGGTGGACGCAGGAACTCGAACCGGATGCGGTGAATGCAGTGTTTGCTTTGGCTCAGGCCAAAAAAGACCCGCTGCGTCACGCGGCAATGGAAAAGCTTTTGGCGTTCGACGCCGAATCCTTGATCGCATTTGCACGGAAAATCGCCGACAATTCGGGCGAAGACCCGGAAATTCGCTTCCTGGCTGTCGAGTTTTTGCTGCGCAATGGCGATCAGGCTGCGTTGGATATACTGTACAGATAACAAGTGCGCGGGGAAGCTTATGAACGTTTCGAATAGCCAAATGATCGCCGAGCGGCGCTTCGCCCGGCCCTTGGTCGCCGCAACGACGGTATTGGCCTTGAGCGGATATGTCAGTTGGTGCTGGTCAGGTTTCTCGGTAACCGAACAATGGCTGTATTTGCTGCATACCTTGCTGGGCTTGGTGGTTGCTGCCCTGCTTGCGCCTTATTTGATCCTGCATTTTCGGCGGACGATAGGTCTTAGGCGATCCTGGATCGCATTTTCCGGTATCTTGACTGCGTTGCTGTTTTTGGCGCTGGCGTTGACCGGTATCCAGATCGCTTGGCAAGGCCAGTCGGAAGCCGGACGCTGGATTTTCCAATCCCACGTTGGCTTGTCGATCGGTGCGTTGATATTGACGCTCGGGCATGTGCTGGCTCACGCGGTATCGCTGCCGGAGCGGCGAAAACGAAACGAACCCAGCCGATTTCCCTCGCTAATCGGCGGATTGCGGAAGGCGGTGATCGGCTCCGTGGCGATCGCGGCGGCAGCGGTGCTAGCGGCTAGCGCGGCTTACCAATTGCGTCCGAGCCCTTACCGCGATGCGCCGGCCGTCGAACCTTATCTCTACAGCTACGGCGAGCATCCTTTTCGGCCCAGTCAAACCGAAACCAGTACCGGCGGTTTTTTCGATCCCCGGCGGATAGGCGCTTCCGAACGGTGTGCCAGTTGTCACCGCGACATCGCTGAACAGTGGAAGGCGTCGATTCACTCGCAGGCGGCTTCCGACAAAACCTACCAGACCAATATCAAGCTTCTCTCCGAGCGCAAAAACATGGAAGCCACCCGTTATTGCGAAGGCTGTCATGCGCCGGCCGCATTGCTGAGCGGACAACTGACCAAGGGCGGCAAACTCGATACGCCCGGCCATCTGCAGGAAGGCGTCAGTTGCATGACTTGTCACGGCATCGAGCGCATAGAGCACTTAAAAGGCGTTGCCAGTTACCGATTCGCGCCGCCCCAGCCTTATTTGTTCGACGGTGCCGAGCAAGCGCTGCCGGTGTTTTTGCATAATCTGCTGATTCGTTTGAAACCCGAGCAGCACCGGGCCGATTTGGCCAGAAATGTGTTGTCGACGTCGGAAATGTGCGCGACTTGCCATGCTCAGTTTATGGATAAGGATTTTAATAATTGGGGTTGGGTGAAAATGCAGGACGATTACACGGCTTGGCTGAACGGTCCGTATTCGGGTCAAACCCGGCAGACTTTCGCCCACGCGCAACAGCGCCGTTGTCAGGATTGCCATTTTCCGTTACAGCCGGGCAGGGACCCTTCCGCGAATGCCAGCGGATTGATCAAGACTCATTTTAACGTCGGCGCCAACACGGCTATCCCTTGGGTGACTCGGAATCTTGGGCAACTCGAGCGAACCCGCCAATTTCTTACGGCCGACCAAGTCAGAATCAGTATCGACAAACCGAATCGCGACGACGCGGTTGAAAGCGCCCGTCATGTCGATCCGGCCTTGATCGCATCGACCGAGGCGCCGGCGTATTGCTATTTAGGCGAAGCGGTGACCTTGAAAGTCGCGGTGACCAATGCCCAGGTTGGGCACGCCTTTCCCGGCGGGACCACCGATATTAACGAAGCCTGGATACACTTTCTGGTAAAAGACGGTCAGGGTCGGACGGTCTATGAATCCGGTCAATTGGATGCCGGTAACAATGTTGATCCGGCTGCGTATTTCTATCGCTCTATCCCGATCGATCGGGTCGGTAATGCGGTTTGGCGCCACGACTTGTTCAACATGGTTGGAGACAGTTTCAAGCGCATCATCCCGCCGGGCGGTACCGACGTGACGAGTTATATATTCAACGTTCCGGACGACATTAAAGGGCCGCTGACTGTAACCGCCGGCGTCAATTACCGCAAATTGAATAACCGTTACGCACGTTGGGCGTTGAAGGATGAGCAAGTCGAACTGCCCATCGTGGAAATGGCATCGACATCGCTGGTTTTGCCGGTTCGGATTAAGCCGGAAGCGGTGAATAGCCTCGGCTCGGTGTCCGGCGGGTAAGTAATTGTCTTGGTCGAAAATTGTTGGTTTTTTTTACACTTTTTCCATGGGGTTATGACCTCAAGCCGTACTTGGTTTTATAACTCATTATTTTTAAGGGAAATGTTCGGGATGGAACAAAATTTGAGTGTTATTAAGTCCAACAATTTATCCGGGATGTAGGACTATGCTGAAAACACGCCGATTCTTTTCAAGTTTGATGCTCGCGACATTAAGTTTCGCCAATCCTGTAGTGGCCGGCTCCATCATTAACGGCAGTTTCGATAACGATCTTTCCGGATGGTCGGCACTGACCAACGGGGGGAGCGCGCAATGGGAAGCCGGCGCCGCCGTTTTAGCGGGCGGGCAAGGAGCAAATCCGTTCGCGGCCACTCTGGTGCAAGGCGATGACGGCAGCTTCGGTTTTGCTTCCCCGATCGTCCTTAGCGCTGGAAACGATTTATTAAAGTTTGATGTCGGTTTTACTTCATTAGGTGCCGATGCCCTGGAGACCATTAGCGGGTTTACCGACAATTTGACGGTCAATTTATACGATGCGAACGATTTATCGGGCTCGAGCGATGCGCTGATCGCTTTGATTGACTCTACCACGCCGGGCGTAAACTCTATTGTTTTCGATCTGTCGACATTCATTGGCCGATCCGTCGCATTTT
>NZ_JBYMAP010000348.1:0-3038 GCF_057766305.1 Methylomonas sp. BG-2
AGAGCATGAACGGCGGATTCGTTTCGCCGCCTCTGAAATGTAACTTACCAGCCAATTCGGCAATGGCAATCCCGGCGGGTCTCCGCCAAAGGTCAGTGGTGGCTTGGGACGGGCTTCGGTTGCGATGATTGCGCGCAGGCCGAATCAATGACCTCAGAGTCGCCGACGGCATCGAGTGTGCGCCCGGTAGTCGTCCAAAGCCGGTGTTTCTTGGCTTTTGGCGGCGAAGGCTGTAGACTAGCCGCCATCCTTGGAACGGTGAAACGTCTAAAGCAATCCGCCAATGAACGCCGCACCGGCGGTGTTCGACGGGTTTAACGGCTTGGTCGGCGGTTCGAGCCCGTCCGGGGAAACCATGAATCGAGGCTTTGCAGCGATGCAAGGCCTTTTTTTTGGCTGGTGTTCGGTCGGTAAGCGGTCGAACATCATCGAAGTTCCGCCAGTTTTTCTGCTTTAGTGTTTTACCCGACTCTGAAAGACGCCGCCGCCGCGTTCGGCCGGTCTGCCGGCCATGGGATGGTAACCAACGAATCAGGAGCGCTAGGGTTTCGTCGCTTACCAATGCATTTTCAAGAGGTTGTGTTTTGAGTTTATCCAGTTACCAGTCGGTTGATCGCGAGCAGTTGGCAAAAGATGTTTCCGAGCTCCATCGACAAGCCCTGGCCGACATCGGGCCGGAAGATTATCGCCATATGAAGCGCATGGAGCGCTGGGGCCAGTTGTGTTCGCTGGCCGGCTACGCCACGGCCTGGCTGGCGCCGAATCCGGTGTCGGCCTTGTTGATCAGCCAGGGTAGTTTCACGCGCTGGACTCAAGTGGCCCATCCGATTCAGCATCGCGGTTACGACAAACTGGACGCCGCCCCCAAGCGTTACAAGAGCAAGCATTTCGCCCAGGGCTGGCGCCGCTTTCTGGATTGGCCGGATTGGATGACGCCGGCCGGTTGGCACCACGAACACGATGTATTGCACCATTTTCGGTTAGGTGAGACCGCCGATCCCAATAACGCCGAACACAACATGCAATGGCTGAGGCAGTCGAAATTGCCGATGTGGCTGCGCTACGCCATCGTCGCGGTATTCTCCGGCATTTGGAAGCTGAGTTACTACACGCCGCGTACCCACAAGGAATTACGCTTGCTGGCCGCCCGCCAGCACGATCGGCCGGCCCCGCCGATGACCCGCCTGGACGCCTGGAGCTGGTTTACCCCGCAAGGCCGGGCGCTGTGGTCGGAAAGCATTCTGCCCTACATCGCTTACCGTTTCGTGTTGTTGCCGGCCTTGTTCTTGCCGCTGGGCGGTTTTGCCGCGACCAGCGTGTTGCTGAATTCCTTGCTGGCGGAAATCTTCACCAATATGCACACCTTTTTGGTGATGATCCCCAACCATGCCGGCGACGACGTGATGGGCTTCGACCATAAGGCCAAGGGCAAGGGCGAATTTTATTTGCGGCAGATTCTGGGTTCGGTCAATTATCCGACCGGCTCCAACTTCAACGACTTTTTCTACGGTTGGTTGAATTACCAGATCGAGCATCATTTGTGGCCGGATTTGCCGCTCAGCCAGTACCAAAAGCTGCAACCCAAGGTCAAGGCGGTCTGCGACAAGCACGGTATTCCTTACTGCCAGGACTCGGTGTTCAAGCGCTTGCTGAAAGCGGTGGACATCATGGTCGGCAAAACCTCGATGCTGAAACCGGCGCCGGTGTGAGGCCAACGGATTGCCGGGCTTAATGCGCTTGACACGAAGCCGTGCTGTAATCCTACCCGAACGCTGTTTCGGGCCTGCTTCGGATAGCCGGCCGAATCCTGGCCGCTTATTGAGGTTTCAGCGGACACCCAGCCGTTTGCAATACAGTAAAAAAGGAGATCGTTCGTGCAACACTCAAAAGTCATGGTCTTGATGGGCCTGCTGTTCCTGTTCGATTCCGCCCAGGCTTCGACATCCGCGTCGGCGACCGCCGGCTCCAGCTCGTCCGGCAACCTCGCCTGCGGCTTGGGCGAGGATTGCAGCGAGGCTCACGCGGTGGGAGGGGCGTATGCCTGGGCCGATGCCTTGTCGTGGTCCGGACCCGGCAGCGCGAGAGCGGTCGCTACCGCGACTTCGGTCAATTTGGGCATGCAGACCGCCAGCGCATCGGCCAATACCGTCGTCGACGGCGGTGCCGTCCTGGTCAGAGGTGGGGCGGTATCGGCGATGTCGTGACGCTGCGTGGCCGTCTGGTGATCGAATCGGATTTGGACTACAGCCTTTCCGGTATCGCCGGAACCGGCGGAAGTTGTTGTTCGATCAGTTCGATTTTGGCGCTGAATGTCACGATTGAGCGCAAGGACCCCGTTCACGGTTATATCGGCGCGTCCGATTTCGAATTCGATATTACCGATCAATTCGAATCGGTGGCGCCGCCGATCAACCGGCTGTTTTCCAACACCCAATCGATTGCGATAGTGGAAAATGGGAGCGGCGTGCTCAGCCCGCTTGCCGAAGGCGCGTATTTAAACGGCGATCCGATCAGCTTTGCGTTCCAGATGGGCTACGCGGACGAGTTTCGGGTGCGCTTGAATTTGGAAGTCAGCGTCAAAGCCGACGCCAGCACCAATCCAGGTTGCGTGATGTTCAATCTCGACGGCGGCTGCGTAATCGATTCGACGCTCGACGACAATATTGCATCGATTTCGCTCGATGCCGGTCACTCGCTGTACTGGGCCGGCTTGGAAGCCAGCGACGTAGCGGGCAATCCGGTTCAAATCGTCTCGACCAGCGGATTCGATCTCTCGCAAAATTACTTCCCTCTGGTCAGCGTCCCGCTGCCGGCTTCGGCGTATTTGTTCCTGAGCGGCCTGGCCGGGCTGCTAACGGCGACCCGGCGCGCATGGTTTGTTCGGCCATTGGGGTGAGGTGCGAACCCCAGCATTTGTCGGCTTGCCCCTTGCCTATTAATAACCGTTTCGCTGTCCAGCCGTTTCGGCTGACGGGTGTCTGAACCCTGATCTGGTTGGGGTTCGTGCCTCACCCCAGCCTTCGCATGCCTGGGTTTGA
>NZ_JBYMAP010000349.1:0-2960 GCF_057766305.1 Methylomonas sp. BG-2
TGGTGCCGCCTTCCAGGCCGATCAGGTCGGGTTGCAGGTAGCGGCCGGCGCGGGGGGAGAAGTAGCGGGTGTGGTTGTAGTGCAGGCCGGAGAAGGCGTCGTAGTATTGGCCGGGGTAGCGCAGGTTGAAGACGGTCTTCGCGCCGTCGCCGTCCGGGTCTTCCAGGGCCGGGGTGTCGCCGTAGGGGGCCATCGGCCAGGACCAGACTGGTTGGGTCAGATCGCCGGCCGCCCGGCGCAAAAAGCGCGGGGTGTTGGTGAAGTCGGTTTCGATGTAGTAAAGCGCTGCGGCGCTACCGTCGCTATTTTGGTCGATCACCGCCAGCGGGATGTCACCCAGCCAGATGTAGTTGCGCATTTTGCCGTTGGCGGCCAATTCGAAAATCAAATGGTCGGCCTGATCGTAAACAAACCGCGTTTCTCCGGCTACACCACTTTTTAAGACGCGTCGCCGCAAACCATCGTAAAGGTAGGATTCGCTGCCAACCCCAGCTTTGCTGAAGTAGGCCATCGCCCGGCTGGCGTCGTAGCCGAAGCCAAAGCCGCCATGCCCGGTCACGAAGCCGGATTGGTCGTACCGGTAGGTGGCGTTCCAGCCGCCCGAACTGTTTGCCGGCGGAGCGGGCGACATGGTTTCGGCTGTCAGGCGGTTGTCGAGATAACTTAGCGTATCGGTACGCGCCAGCCCTCCTGTCGAGCTGAAGTTTTGCAGTAGGGTTAAATTGCCGTTGTTATCGTGCGTCAGCTCGGTGCGTTGTTGGCTTTGGGAGGTGGTTTGGGACGACAAATGATCCAGGTCATCATAGCCGAAGCCGTATTCGCCGTAACCGCTGACTCGATTTCGCTCGTCGTAGCGAACGTCGTTATGGTAAAGCACCGTTTGATCTTGCTTGACCAACTTGACCGCCGACAAACGCCCACCGGCATCGCGTTCGCGGGAATACACCAAGCCGTTGCCGAACATCAATTTTCGCAAGCGACCAATCACCGGTTGATAACTAATATCCGCGGCCAAGGTATCCGCCCAGCCGTTCGGCAAGTAGCCTTTCACGTCCACAATCCGACCATCGCTACCATAACCGTAGGCGACGGCCAGACCACCGGGATAGGTCAGGCGCTCCAAACGTCCGGAATCGCCTTGCCCGGCCCCGAATTGGCTGTAGGTTCTTAAGGTATTAAAGCCGGTGATCAGTTGTTCGGCGGCGACGATATCGCCTCGGCCGTTGTATTTCAGGTGATCGACCACCTGCCGGGCGCCGGTGGTTAGAGAGCTTCTAGCACGACTGGCGACACGATTGACATAATTGGTCGATGCGCCAGGGTCGGTGGAAATGGTGGGAACGTCCCAAGTTTGGACCAAGCTGGTGCCATCCGAATAATCGATGCGGGTCAAACGATCCAACGCGTCGTATTGCTTGACCGCGCTATTGCCGTCGCTGTCCGCCCGGTAGGTTTCGTTGCCGGCCAAGTCGTAGTCCGAGCCGCGATTCCCGAAGTCCGGCGAGTCTTCGTCGGTGTGCTTACCGAGTTCGTTGTTGGTCAGAATCGAGGTGGCGTTGACCGGATCGACGACTTGCTTGACGCGGCCGGCCACGTCGTAGTCCATGCTGAACAGCGGGGTTTGGGCGCCCAGGGTGCCGTTGCTCAGCAGCGGCGCCCTGGCCCGGTCGCTGATTTGATCGAGGCCGGTGTAGAAGGTCAGGTCGCAGATTTCGCCGCTCAGGCAACTGCGCTCCTGTAAGTTGTTGGCGTTGTGTTTCAATTCGCGGTTCCAGCCGCCGCTGCCGTCCGAGGCGGTTAACAGCAGGCCTTTATCGTCGAAGGATTGGTGCCAGGTCTGACTGTTGTCGCCGCTACGGCTGGCGACGGTGTGCAAAACCTTGCCCCGGCTATCGCGCTGGTACTCGACGCTATCGGTGATGCCGTCATGGGTCAGGCTGACGGTCTTGACCGAACCGGCCGGGGTATAGGTGTAGTTGAGTACGCTGTTGTCGGGCCGGGTTAGGGCCTTCAAACGGCCGTCGGTGTAGTAGTCGTAACGGGTAACGTCGTTGCCGACCGTGACGGTTTTAGGTTGACGCAAGGCGTTGTAGGTGGTGATGGTGTGAATGCCGTTGACGTCGGCCTGATTGGTGATTTGGCCGTGGGCGTTAACGCTGACCACTTCGGCCACGTGATCCAGCGCGTCGGTGGTTTTCCACAGGTCGCCATTGCTACGGTAGTCGGTGACGCTGGCGCCGTTTTCCGGGCGCGGCCCGGTCTTGACGACGCGCAACGTGACGTGGGTGTTGGGGTCGTAGTTGTAACTGTAGTCGGTTTGATGACAGGCTTTGGAGTTGGCCGGACAGGCGTCGTTGACCAGCGCTTCCGAGGCGGGGCGGACTATTTCGCGGGTAACGTGGCCTTGATCGTTATAGCGCCAGTCCTTGGCGACTTCGCCGACCACTTCCGAAGTTTTCAGCGGAAAGCGACTGTCCCAGGTACGGGTGGTGGTGCGGGCCTCCGACGTGCCGTAGGCTTCGGTTTCGGTGAGGGGCAAGCCGTTGCTGTTGTAGGTAAAGCTGGTGACCCGGTTGAGATAATCGGTACGGGTCAGCAGATCGCCGTTTTTCTGCCAAGTATAGCCTTGATAATCGGCATCGCAGCCGGCGCAACGGGCGCTGACGGCGACCGGGCGGTACAGAAAAGCCGTGTCGGTGTCGGCGCAGTTGATGCACTTGAAAGATCGATCATACGCATTCGAACGGTATACGCCGGTATCCGAGTCCGCGAATTGGTCGGTCATTTGATATTTCGCGGGGTTCGAGTTGGCGACGTAAGCGCGTTTTTGGATTAGGTTTTTGGCATTGTGACCGGCGCGGGTGATTCGAGAATAGGTTGGGACGCTGGTGCCGCAAGGCCACTCGAAGCTGGTGTTTAACAGGGTTTGCCCGGATTCTGTTACGGAGTTTAAATAATAA
>NZ_JBYMAP010000350.1:0-2937 GCF_057766305.1 Methylomonas sp. BG-2
CCGCATCGCAGTCGGTTTCGGCGGGATCGGTGTGGTTTTTCGGCGGCATTGGCAATGCAGGTCGTGCAAGGCCGGATTGATTTCCCCATCATCCGATTAAGCCCGCAATTTACGGAGCGCATTGACATTTTGAACGACCGCGTTTTTGCTTTTTCGGTTACCGTAACTTAAGCCTTATCTGCCAGAAACGGGTCGATATTCGTCATCTCAACCAGAATATGCCTGAAACGTGGCGCTTAAAACGGCATCGGCAGCAATTGACCACTTCCGTCTCGGAAGCCTCCAATCAAGCCTAGCTAACGCCCCTTTTCCGGCCGTTTCAACAGTCCGTACAAATCGCTGCCGGTCGATAGCACCAGACTGGCGTCGCCGTCGATGACCTTGCGGTAGGTTTCCATCGTTTTCGAGAACTTGTAGAACTCGGCCGCTTCCGGGCGTTGGCCGTAGGCTTTCGCGTAGATCTCGGTGGCCCTGGCGTCGGCCTCGCCTTGAATTTGTTGCACCAACTTGTAAGCGGCGGACTGGATTTCGTTGATGTCGCGTTCCTTGTTGCCCTTGATCCGGGCCGCCTCGCCCTCGCCTTCCGAACGGAAGCGCTGGGCGATTTGCAGGCGCTCGCTGATCATGCGTTGGTGTATCCGCTCCAGCACTTGCTGGTTGTAGTTGATGCGCTTGAAGCGCACGTCCAGCAACTCGATGCCGAATTCGGCCAGTTTCGGCGCGGCGGCCTCGAACACGTCTTTTTCGATCGCGGCCCGGCCGACCCGAATCGGCCGCAGCACCCCCAGCGTGCCCTCTCCGGTCAACGGCCCGGTGAAGGATTCGTCCTGCAAGGGCTTGCGGTCCTTATCCGAGCGGACCACTTCGATCAATTCGTGGCGGGCAATCGCGGTGCGGGTTTCGCCGCCAAGAATGTCCTCCAGCCGCGACTGCGCGCTACGCTCGTCGCGCAGGCGCAGGTAGTAGCGCAACGGGTCGGCGATACGCCAGCGGGCGAAGGTGTGGACCTGCACATAGGTTTTGTCCTTGGTGGACATTTCCACCATCGGCCCGTCCCAACCCAGGTAGCGCTTGTCGAAGCTGTTGACTTGTTGCACTAACGGCAATTTGAAATGCAGGCCGGGTTTGACGATGGGCTCGCCGACCGGACTGCCGAATTGGGTCAGGATGACTTGCTCGGTCTGATCGACCCGAAAGGTCGACACCACCCCCAGCACCGCCAACAATATCGCCAGCACTCGCGGCATCATGGCGCCACCTCGCTCGCGGCGGCGGCCGGTGCCGCCTTGGCGTCGGCAAACGGCAGCATCGGCAAGATTTGTTGGACGCTGTCGTCGACAATGATCTGCTGCCGCGCCTGGGGCAAGATGTCGCCCAAGGTTTCCAGGTAGATGCGGGTGCGGGTCACATCCGGCGCCTTCAGATACTGCTCCAGCACCTGGTTAAACGCGGCAACGTCGCCTTCCGCCTCGTTAATCCGTTTGAAACGGTAGCCCTCGGCGGCGCGGATCGCCTGATCGGCCTCGCCGCGCGCTCGCGGCACCGCCTTGTTGTATTCGCCGTTGGCCAGATTGATCGCATTTTCCCGGTCCTGTTGGGCGCGATTGACCTCGTTGAACGAAGGCTGCACCGGTACCGGCGGATTGACGTTTTTCAGTTGCACCTGATTGATCGACACGCCGAGCTGATAGCGGTCGGCCAGTTCGCGGGTACGGTTTAATACGGTTTCCTCGATTTCCTGGCGGCCGATCGTAATGATTTCATCGACGGTGCGGTCACCGACCACCTCGCGCATCACCGCTTCGGACAAATCGCGCAAGGTCTGGCCGGGGTCGCGCACATCGAACAAATATTTCACCGGATCGGTAATCCGGTATTGAACGATCCACTCGACCAGCGCCGAATTCAAATCGCCGGTCACCATCGACTTTTCCAGCGCCGGCTGGTCGCCCGCTTGATCGGGATTGGAATAACCCGGCGTCGCGAAGCCGAACTCCAATTTTTGCTGGCGCTGGGTCGGCACCGGAATCACTTGATCGACGCCGAACGGCAGCTTGGCGTGCAGGCCGGACGGCACCTTGTCGATGTATTGCCCAAAGCGCAGCACGATGCCTTCGGACTCGGCCGGTATCGTGTAAAACGACATCATCGCGGCAACCACCAGTAAAACGCCGATAACGACCGCGACCGGCGGCACCGGCCATTCGCTGGGAAAACGCTGGAATATCACCTTGGCATCGTTCACTGCGGGCCTCCTCCAATCATTTCGCAATCGTGACAGGTATTCGACCAATCCCGACGGTTTATGCAATCACGCTTAAGTGGCGCCCAGGCCAACTCAATACCTGCAAGGCTGGCGACCCGGCCACTTTGGCCGAACTCAGCCATCAAGGCGGATAAGGCTGGGCCGGCTGACATTCTTGAGGTTCATCAAGCCCTGCAACAAGGCTTGCCCGCCAGGCGGCAAGCCATCCCCAAGATCGAAGGTGGTTCCGACCGGCGTCGTGGTTTGCAAAACACACACCTGCCATCCAGCATCCTCCATCCGTTGCAAATCACGGATTGTCGTGGAGTGCTCGTAAAATCCGGCTTCGGTGACTTGACCTTGGTAAGCACCTCGGCAGGCCAAAATAAAACGCCAATGGTCGAAAAAACGCTTGGAAAAATTGTATTGCAAGCGGTTGAGCGCGTCGAAAAGCGCTGGGACACAGCGTGAATGGCAGGGAGATCGGTTCAATACCAGCGTGACGACCACTTTGGCGCTCTCGTCGGTATTGAAGCCGTACCAAGTTTTCACGGTCTGCTTAATCTGCCGCCAAAGTAAACTTTGAAGCAAACGCTCCTCGGAATGCTCACCCTGACTGGCCATTAAACGGGTATGTTCTTGAGCGAATCGGCAGCACAACAAACCATAAGTGGTCTGCCCGGGCGTATGAA
>NZ_JBYMAP010000351.1:0-2926 GCF_057766305.1 Methylomonas sp. BG-2
CTTTTTTACTCAGGGTTGCAGCGTACAAAAACAGTTAATTGCCACCGGCGGCAGTCGCTCTGACGGAATCGTTAAGATGTCGTTTGAGTATGGCTTATTCGAGATACCTAAATTGAATGAACAACAAGGACTAGATTCGGCAAAACAACGCTGTGAGGCTTGGGGATACGCAGATGCCGAGCCATTTGGTGGCGCCACTAAAATCTGCACAAATCCTACTCGTAACGGTTGCGCTAAATGGCTAGTGACTATTGAATATCAGTGCACGGACTCTTCCGCTGGCCGAATATAGTTCTCCTGTCGCATAGCCCTGAACTCCTGCTAGCAGGACTTCGTGAATTTGGCTTGCTGCGTAGCTAGTGCTTAATTGCATTATTAAGCGACAATAATGTAATCTTGGGAGTATGTCACGAGTAGCCCCAAAAATTGAGTGTTCCGCAGAAGAGCAGACGGAGTTAGAGAGACGCGCAGCAAGCCGTACGGAAGAAGCGCGAGTAGTCGAGAGAGCCCGGATGATTCTGGGCTGCCTGGATGGTGCGCAACTCCAAGAGGTGGCAGCGACATGCCGAACGCGAGCCAATACGGTCATCAAATGGCGGAACCGTTTTATGTCTCAGGGGCTTTTGGGATTATCTGACGAACCTCGACCCGGCGCACCGAAGACGTATGATGAGAATTTCCGTCAGCGTGTTTTGGCTATCCTTGAGCTGCCACCGCCAAAGGGGCAAGCCGTCTGGGATGGTCCTGCCGTGGCTAAGGCTCTGGATAGTTCGGTTTACGCCGTTTGGCGGGTGCTTCGCAAGGACGGGATTTGTCTACAACGACAACGTTCCTGGTGTGTCAGTACCGATAAAGAATTTGCGGCCAAGGCGGCGGATATTGTCGGCTTGTATTTGAGTCCGCCGGAGAATGCCTTGGTCATCAGTGTCGACGAGAAACCCAGCATCCAAGCCCTGGAACGCACGACTGGGTACGTCGAAACCGACAGTGGCAAGATTGCGCACGGATTCAAGAGTACCTATAAGCGTCATGGCACACTGAACTTGTTTGCCGCCCTGCAGGTCGCGACCGGGAATATCACCGCCCAAATCACCGAAACCAAACGGCGTGAAGATTTTCTCGGATTTATGGACACGATTGTGGCGGAGACGCCGGCAGGCCAAGAATTGCACGTGATCCTGGACAATTATTGTACCCACAAGAAATGCGATGCCTGGCTGGCTCAGCATCCGAATGTCCATTTCCACTTTACACCCACCTCGGCCAGCTGGCTGAATCAGGTGGAAATCTGGTTCGGCATACTGTCGCGCAAAGCTTTACGCGGCGCCAGTTTCCAAAACATCGCCGCCTTACGCCAAGCCATTGAAGACTTCATTGCCGCATACAATCCTACGGCTACACCTTTTCGATGGCGGAAACGTGAGGTTCGCCGTGCGCAACTACGAAATACTATCGCTAATTTACGGAATTAAGCACTAGCTATTTTTTTCTAATCTGAAGTATCAAACAACGCTAATGATCGCTGTACGTCGTCGTGCAGACTTGTTGTGCGTTGCAAGTTACAGTCTTTTTCACCTTGGTCACTCGCTTGACCTCCGGTGTAGTGCTTGGTTGCTCGGCGGCCAGTGTATTGGGCCGAATTGGGACCGCGGAAATCGCTGGGGCTCTAACAATTTGTTCCGGTGACGAACCGTTGGCCACCAAGGTCATGGTATTACCGCTTTGGGTGATGGTGAAAAGTTTCAAGGTATTCATGCCAATGAGCACCTCGTCCAGATGCTGATTGATCGTTGCCTCGAGATTGCTGATTTCGGCGTTGCCAATTTTCAGGCTGGTGATTTGCGTCAGCCGATCGACGACTTTCCCGCCGGCCGTATTAGTATTGACAGGCCTACCCACGGGCAGATTGGCGGCGTAGGCTAAATTCGCTGGAATCGAGGTGATGGTCGCCCCGGTATCGATCAAAAAAGGCATCGGCACATGATTGATCAGTACGGTTCCTCGGAAGTGTCCTTGGCGATCGGCTTTTATTTCAAGCCCCCCTGAAATAGGGACATCAGCCGGATTGCCCAGAGGAATTGAAAGGCTTGGGGATGCAGGCGGGCGGACCGCTCGTTGTTTTAAAAGTCGATCGGCCCCCAGCCAAAGACTGGACAGCATCAATGCCGGTATTAAAAGGTATTTCAGACTTCCCGATTTCCGTTGGGGCGGATTCGGACGGTTAATGTGTCTGAGCGAAGAGCCAAAATCGTTGCCACCTGGCTTCGACGCCGATTGATGTTTCTCCCAGTAATAGTCTCGATCTTGTATGCCCATGCCACGCTCTCACGGTTGTAACGCTCGCCATAATGCGACCAATATAACCTGGGAAGCGTCGTCAGGATGATAAGTACCGCACGCTGCCAACAAATCACTGTCAGTTCGATTCAACCATGCATTCCGGATCGCCAAACCAAGGTTGAAATGGAGGTTGTACAAATCGTCTACCGCCATGCCAGCAATGGCCTGTTTGTCTTCTTCGAGCAAAATCGATGCAACCGATCGACCGCTTCGGAAAGTGTGGTCCGCGGATTTTCGTGTTCCAGTTTCAGGGTTGACCCATTTGTTGCCGAAGTTACGACCTCGGCGTCTTGTAGCCAGTTGGAAGATTCTCGGACAATTCATCCATCTTAGCGTGGCGTTGACGGCCTGAATACTTTTTCGGTCATGGCTGGGGGCTTCCTCCTGGCCCTAGCTGCATCCACCGGCCTTAGTGCGTTCACGAATTATCCACCGCCAGATCAACCTTCCCTTTGGTTTTTGACATTTTCCCCAATGGTGTGTCCGTTACTATAATTACTCCGTTCGGCGTACGACCCTCGCCCGACGCACGCGAATAACCTCCAGAAACTTCACGGTCACTTCCTTGAAAAAGGTGCGTGGCAGA
>NZ_JBYMAP010000352.1:0-2917 GCF_057766305.1 Methylomonas sp. BG-2
TATTCCTTGTCCGCCCCGATCCGCGATGCCATTGCCGCCAACGGCGCCGCGACCATCCACCTGGACTTGTTGCCCGGCCTGACGCTCGACGAAGTTTGCCGGCGCGCGGCTCAACCGCGCGGCAAGGACAGCTTGAGCAACCAACTGCGCAAGCGGTTGGGGCTGAGCGGCGTCAAACTGGCGCTGGTCCGCGAAGCGTTACCGGCCGCCGAATTCAACGACCCGTTGCGTCTGGCCGCCACCGCGAAAGCCGTGCCGATTCGCTTCAGCGCGCCCAGGCCCATCGCCGAAGCCATCAGCAGCGCCGGCGGCATCGAATTCGCCGAACTCGACCGAAGTTTAATGTTGCACCAGTTGCCGGGCGTGTTCGCGGCCGGCGAAATGCTGGATTGGGAAGCGCCGACCGGCGGCTATTTGTTGACCGCCTGTTTCGCGACCGGCCGCGCCGCCGGCTTGGGCGCGCTGGCCTGGTTGCGAAACCGATCCGACAAACCGGCTTAGGGCCGGGTTTGTTATCATGGGCGGCATACGGATAAAGACCAATATCGTTACAGTAGGGTCTTTAGCCGCGACCGGGAGCTTAACCGTGCGCGCTGAACTTGGCGGTTACTGAATGGTTCAGAACCCGCCTATAGCAATCGCGGCCAACGGCTTTCCTACTAAACATTCGCCGGTTTTCAGTTGGACGGACCGGTAGAATCCGGCCGCCCGGAGCCTCAGTCCCGAGATTTCCGATCACCGGATCTTCTAAACCCACAACCATCGACCCGACCCATGCACATTCAGGCCACCCTGCAAAAACTGCTCGATAAACAGGATCTCGATAGCGAGGAAATGCGCGCGGCAATGCGCGCGATGATGAACGGCAAATTGACCGACGCCCAGATCGCCGGCTTTTTGATCGCGCTGCGCTGCAAGGGCGAAACCATCGACGAAATTGCCGCGGCGGTCGGCGTGCTGCGCGAGTTGGTCCATAAGGTGCCGGTAACCGGCGAACACGTTATCGACACCTGCGGCACCGGCGGCGACGGCGCCAACACCTTCAACATCTCGACCACCGCGGCTTTCGTGGTCGCGGCGGCCGGCGGCAAGGTCGCCAAGCACGGCAACCGTTCGGTGTCCAGTTGCTGCGGCAGCGCCGATTTGCTGGAAGCGGCCGGCGTCAATCTCGACCTGCCGGCCGAGCAAGTCGGCCAATGCGTCGACGACATCGGCGTTGGCTTTTTGTTTGCGGCCAAGCACCACAGCGCGGTGCGCCACACGGTCGGGCCGCGCAAGGAAATGGGCGTGCGCACGCTGTTCAACCTGATCGGCCCGCTGTCCAATCCGGCCAACGCGCCGCACCAACTGATCGGCGTGTTCGACAAACAATGGCTGGTGCCGGTAGCCGAAGTGCTGAAGCGTCTGGGCAGCCGCCACGTCTTGGTCGTGCACGCCCACGACGGTCTGGACGAAATCAGCATCGCGGCGCCGACCGATGTCGCCGAACTGCACAACGGCGCGATCGGCACCTACACGATCACCCCGGAATATTTCGGCCTGCGCCGCTCGCCGCTCGCCAGTCTGGCCATCGCCAACGCCGCCGACAGCCTGGCCATCGTCAAAGCAGTGCTGAACAACCAGCCCGGCCCGGCGCTGGACATCGTCGCGCTGAATGCCGGTGCCGCGATTTACGCCGCCGATTTGACCGACTCGCTGGAAGCCGGCGTCCGCCGGGCCTACGCGGTGCTGGCGGACGGCAGCGCGTTAGCCAAGTTCGAGGCGTTGATTGGGTATTCCAAAGCCGGTTAAAGAATCGCCGAACCTTAAGCCTACGACTCCAGTTTCTGTATCTGCACAATCTAGCGATATAGAGCGCGGTGGTGATTGTAGTTAAGACAATAGCGGCCAAATTTGTGTCGCTATCGCGAGGGCTATTTTAAAGTCGAGTCTCGGCCCGACAGCCGAGGTACTTTTCTTTGCTTGTCCTCGGCAATTGCTCCTGAGTTGCTCTACCTCCTGCATCCATGCAGTCGAAAGAAAAGTACCCAAAAGAAAAGGCTACCCCATGCCGCTTGTATCCTGCGCTCCGAAGGGTTTGAACGGGGTTTTCGGAAGGGCTATCCATAGCCCTCCGAAAACGCGATGCATCCCTGCATCGCCCCTGCGGGCAGCTCACTCGGTACATCCATGTTCTTCGCCCTGCGGGTGCTACGCATGCAAATCGGCTATCCTGCCGATTTGTCCGCTCAAACCCTCCGGTGCTCGGCGCGGTATCAGGGGGATCAACCCCGTCGGCGTACCCGAGGTAATCTGTGAGTTTAAAAGCAGTAGGTTTAATGGGGTGTTGTAGGATGCTAGCCGACGCATCGATCGCGACCGACTGATGCGCTTCACTTCGTTCAGCACATACTATGTCCCTATGTGATCTAGATTTAAAATCACTCGGAGAATAGGGTGTAATAGCGAAGCGTATTACACCGGCGGTAACGATTGGTGTAATACGGCTTTGCCTATTACACCCTATAGCGCTGGTTAGGCCCTTTCACAAGTAATTGCCCCATACTGACATTTCGCTTAATTCGATCCACTTGCCGTTCTGTTTCTCGAAAAAATATACCGGACCACCAGTTGGGTTTGTGCTTTCTGGTCGTGGAGCAAGCCGCGCTCCAATCAAACCGATTTGGGTCTTCTCTATCCGAGACACATAGTATTCTTTATGTTTAGAAATCAATTCTTGTACGTCTTTAGAATCTGACTTCGTGACCCCAAGTTTTGATACGAAATCCACGTCGGTTGGGGAAAGAAAACTAGATTGCTCGGCATCCGCCTGAAACGTTTGCAAAAATAGAAGAGTCACCAATAAAAACAGCAGTTTCATAAAGGCCTAACGCAAAGCTCAGCCGCGTAGCGTTAGCGGAGTCGGCTGGAGCGTTGG
>NZ_JBYMAP010000353.1:0-2888 GCF_057766305.1 Methylomonas sp. BG-2
GCAACAATAGGTAAGCCTGCTGGTCGATACACACCTTGTTGAGCTTCCACGTCTGGATCTGGCCTTGAATTTCGATGCGCTCGAGGCTGATGTCCTCCAGCGACAGGGTTCGGCTGGTTGGCGGGGTGGCGTCAGCGGTAAAGGTCGTGGCGGCGAAAAGGACGGCGAGCGATAAGTTGCGCATGGGGTTTTCCTGTGAAATACGGCGAGCCTCGCGGCGTCGGGAGAACGGGGCGCGCTGCCCGCGCCGGTTCGGGCAATTCCGCCAGAACGAGGGGGAATAGAAAGTCTCGAAAAAATCAGCTGACTTTCGGATAGCCGTCGCTGCGGGCCACCACAGCGGATTCCTGCGGTCCGGATAGGCGGCAGCGGTTTCAGCTTACCGTTCCATCGCGAATACCCGGTCGGCGACCGGGAATAAAATCAAATCAAAGCGCCCGCTAGCAGACGATTACCGTATTCCTGTTCCCTGATCAGGATGGTTTCGTTTTTAACGTCGGTCAGTTTTTTGACCAGAACTTTGCCGGACGCCGGGAAGAAATAGACTTTGCGCGGATAAATATCCAAGGTGTCGGAGGCGACGATCGGGATATTGCGTTCGTCCAAATATTCGCGGAGAAAGTCGGCGCTACGGGCGCCGACGTTGTTGCGACTCAGGCAGTTCAGGATATTGCCGCCGCCGAACACTTTCGCTTCCAACTGGTGCGCCTCCGCACCGATGTCGAGCAAGTGCTGAATAAATTTGTCCATCCCTTCGCTCGCCAAGCTTGCCAGACGCTCGCCAACGGGCTGGTCTTCGTTCAGATTGGCCACCATGAAGTGGTTCATGCCGCCGATACCCTTGACGCGATCGCGGATGCAGGCTGTCACGCAAGAGCCCAACACTGTCACGATGACCGCGCCGGCTTGGGCGATGCAATATTCGCCGGGAATGATTTTACTGGCGGCGGTACGCCAGTAAGGGTCGAAGTAGGTTTCGGAGCGGTTTTGTAGATACATGGTCGGATCGAGGTATAAGTCAGTCGGTAGCCCGGTCGTTTAGACTGTCGAGCGTCGATTGGTTTCTAACATAAATCGAGCCAGCCGACGTAGTACTAAAGTATTAGGCTTGCTTACGCTAGCTTCGCCGCCGGGGTTCGGAGCCGGTCCCGCGTTTGGCTCTCATTCGATGTTTTTGTAATGCAGGGACGAAATCTGCTCGGAGACGATGCCGATCATAAAGATCAACAGCGCGGACAGAAACATCACCGCGCTCATGTTGGTGAAACGGTTTTCGGTGATGTAGGTATAGGCATAATAACCCAGGCCGACCCCAAAGATAGAACCGCTGATCGGTAGAAACAGGCGCATCGGCGAAAACAAAACGCCGATGCGCAGAATGATGATAAAAAATCGCAAGCCATCGTGCAGCAGGCGAATGTGACTCTTACCCATCCGGCTGCCGGCATGTATCGAGACATAGGCGACCGGGAAGCCGGAGCGGAAAAAGGCCATCGTGCTGGTGGTCGGATAGGAAAAGCCGTTGGGGAGCAGATATAGGAATTTGCGGAATTTGTCGGCCCTGACCGCGCGAAATCCGGAGGTCAAGTCGTCGATTTTGTGGCCGGTCATCAACGAAGCCAGTTTGTTATAAAAGCGGTTGGCGGCGCGGCGAAACCCGGAGGCGTGACTGCGCAACGAGCGAGCGCCGACTACCATGTCATAGCCTTCCGCCATTTTTTCCAAAATCTGCGGAATATCGGCGGGGTCATGCTGGCCGTCCGCATCCATGAATACCAGAATATCGCCGCTCGCGTGGCGAGTGCCGGTCTTGATCGCGGCACCGTTGCCCATGGCGTAGGGGTGGGAGACGACCGCGGCGCCGGCGGCGCGGGCGACTTGGGCGGTATCGTCGTCGGAGCCGTCGTCGATCAGCAGAATTTCGGCGTCGGGATACAAAGCCTTCAATTTCGGCAAGAAGGTTGGTAAGTTTTCGGCCTCGTTTTTAGCGGGCAATACAATGCTGAGCAATGGCTGGGCGGTCATGTTGGGTGCGTGCGGGTCGCTAAAAACGCGGCGTTGAGCGGTGGCGGCGCGGCTTGCGCGCTTGAAATAGACCGCGAGTCTAGCAGAATTTCGCGCGAGCTAGAATCGCCAGCGCTCAGCCAAACCGGTCTTTCAAACCCCGCAGCTCGGCGAACACGGCGGGCGCCGGACGACCGGACAACCCCAGCGTGCGTTGAATCGCCGGGTCCTGCTCGCGTAGAAACGGATTGGTGGCCAACTCTTGCGCCAAGGTGCTGGGCAAGGTCGGCTGACCGGCATGCCTGAGCGCGATGACCTCGTTCTGGCGTTGGCGCAACGCCGGGTTGTCGAAATCGACCTCCATCGCGAAGCGGGCATTGGCTTCGGTATATTCGTGGGCGCAGAAAATTCGCGTCTCCGGCGGCAGCGTCTTGAACTGTTGTAGCGACTGCCAAAGCTGTTCGGCGCTACCCTCGAACAAACGCCCGCAACCCAGCGAAAACAAGGTGTCGCCGCAAAACAGCGCCGAACTGTCCGGACAATAAAAGGCTATATGGCCGCTGGTGTGGCCCGGCGTGGCGATGACCCGCACTCGCTCGCTTCCCAAGTTAAAGGTCGCGCCGTCCTCGACCGCTAAGTCCAAGCCGGGGATACGATCACGGTCGGCCGCCGCGCCGATCACGCGGCAGCCGCTCATCCGCTTTAACGCCAGATTGGCGCCGACATGATCGCCGTGGTGGTGGGTATTCAAAATGTAATCCAGATGCCAAGCTCGCGCGTGCAATGCGGCTTCGACGGGTTCGGGTTCGGCGGGATCGACCACGGCGGTCGCGCCATCGACAGGGTCGTGCAACAGATAAATGTAATTGTCCGTCAGCGCGGGC
>NZ_JBYMAP010000354.1:0-2835 GCF_057766305.1 Methylomonas sp. BG-2
TGCGGATATATTCGAAGCGATTATATTGGCGATTAAAACCAATTGCTGTTCGGTTTCAATTTTGCGGGCAAAATATTCGTTAATCACAATGACCGACGTCGCTAGAAATAAAGTCATCATCGCTATCGCCGTCAAAATCGACACTAATTTAAGTTTGATCGGCGCATTGTTAAACCATTTACGCATGCCTTCACTCCGTCTAATTTTCGCCGACGATCTTCGCCAAGCGCAGCAGGTTGGAACTAATCGTCAACCCGGCCGCCTTGACGGCATGATGATTGATATGCAACTGAATCTTGCCGTCGACGTTGACCATGGCCACCATTCCGCCGGAATTGACGAAATCCAGGTTTTCCCCGATTGTCAGTATCCGCCGGTTTTGAATATCCAAGAATACTTGAGAAAGCAGACTGTTCGAAATCTCGCTGATAAACAAGATATGGCATTGGTTTAAATTCCTTAACTTCTCTGAATTTAAAGTCTTAATCGCCTTATTGCCGACAGCTTTGCCGTTGATGGAATCGAATGATTGCAACAACACATTATCGCCGACCAGGCAGACTTTCAATTGATTATCGGGATCGGTAAAGGCCTGATCCGGCCACTGGGTAAAACGGGCGAAATTCAGCGTCAACGCCGCCAATACCGCATATTGTTCCAACGCAACCGGCTCGCCGGAGGCGAAACGCAGGTAGCCCAGCATCACCGCGATTGCGCATGTTCTCGTCATATTCGACATATCGTGCTGGAAATTGGCGTTAAAAAGACGGTGTTAAAATAGTTAAATCCCAAACTCGGCCAAGTAACACGCGTTAAAAACTCCAACTGATTTTGCCGTACATACCGCGATCGATCAGGGTTGGGATCACCAAATTCTCCTGTATATATTCCAAATGGCTATTCGTTAATAAATTTTGCCCGACCAGCGAGATTTCCAATCCGGCCGCCGGCCGCCAGGCCAGCCTGGCGTCCATTGTAAGGTAGTCGCGAATATAGCGGTCGCCGCTGGACGTCGCGGAGGCATTGGTATCGACGTAGCGAAACCAGATATCGAAATCCAGTTCCGGAAGAACATTGATTGCGCTACGCAGATTGACCCGCTGTTGCGGACTCACGCCGATAAGCGCTTTTGCTGTCGATGGCAATTCGGTTTTCAACAGACTGTAGTTGGCGTCCCAGCGCCACCAATCCGACATTTGCCAAACCATCGCCAGCTCGACGCCATAGGTTTTGCTATTGAGATTGTTGCTGAACGGTAGCGGCTGGACTAAAACGCCCCGTAGCGGATCGAAGTAAGGCGTGCCTTGCACCGCATCGCGCAAGTGGGCGTAGTTGTTGTAAAACGCCGTCACATCCACCGACAAGGACTTGATCATCGTGGTGCGGTAGCCGATTTCGTAGGCGAGTACATCCTCGCTACGCTGGTTGCGATTGCCTTGCAAGGTCAGATCCACCGGCATGAAGAAGGGTGCCGCCGGCGGTACCACGGCTGTGGTCAAGCGTATATTCTCTTCACCCCGCGACGGCGTGCGCACCGCGCGGGACATCGCGGCCCAAAACCGATGATTCAAGTCGGGCGCCCACATCAGCCGCGCGGTCGGCTGGCCTTCGAAGCCGGTGAAATCGTTGTGCTCGAATTTGCAACCCAGCGTAAACCACAGGGTTTGATCGATCAGCTCCATCTCGTCTTGGACGAACGCGCTGTAGAGTTGGTTTTTCCGGTGAGCCGGCGACATATTGAAAATCGCGCTGGCACCGAGCCGGTCGGCGGTGAGTTGATATCCCAAGCCCCAGATGAGTTCGTGCTTATCCAATAAATTAAAGCGGTGTTGAAAATCCAGATCCAGCGTATCGCGGCCCTCGGACATCCAACTCTCGTTACGCCGGTAGTAGTCGTAAAACAGCTGCAAGGACAGGTCGGATTGAGTGGAAAACGTGTGCTGCCAGCGACCCAGAATATTGCCGCCGTGGGCTTCGGCCTTGTCGCGGCCCAGGTCGCCGTAGGGAGCAACCACGCTCGGTACCAGCAGGGTTTGATTCAGATGGCTGTGGTACAGATCGCCCTGCAATTTTAACTCGTCGGCCAGCGTCAGCCGGGAATCAATGCGAAACCCACCCTGCACCCGGTCCCAATCGTCGCCGGCACCGTTGCCGCGCGCGTCGGTATTCTGGTCGCGTTTGAAGCCCTTGGCGAACACGCGGCCGGTGGTATCCTCGCCCAACGCCCCGCCGTAACGAAACGCACCGAAGCCCTGCTCCTCGGTACCACCGCCGGCGGCGACCAAACCACCCTGGGTTTTCGAACTGTGCTTGGTGATGATGTTGATCACGCCGTTGACCGCGTTCGCGCCCCACAAGGTCGCGCCGGGTCCGCGTATTACTTCGATACGCTCGACATCCTCCATCATCACATCCTGGCTCTCCCAATACGTGCCGGAGAACAAACGGCTGTAGGTATTGCGCCCGTCGATCAATACCAACAATTTATTGGCGAAGCGGGCATTGAAGCCCCGCGCGCTGACCGCCCACTTGTTGGAATCGATGCGCGCCACATCCAGTCCCGGCGCCATCCGCAGAGCCTCCGGTATGCTGGTGGCGCCGGAGCGTTTGATGTCTTCGTTGCTGATCACGAATATCGCGGCGGCCGCGTCGTTCAAGGCTTGGGCTTTTTTCGACACCGAGGTTACTTCGACGTTGAGCAAATCCTCGACATTCAACTCCAATGCGTCTTTCGCATCCGTCGCGGCATGAACCACGTTCGCAAAGACTATTAGAAAACTGGCGATTAATTTATTCATAGCCTGTAATTTACCAACGAGTTTAGAAATAGCTTGG
>NZ_JBYMAP010000355.1:0-2820 GCF_057766305.1 Methylomonas sp. BG-2
AAGGCTTCGGATTGGTGGTGCTGGAAGCGATTGTTTCCGGCACGCCGGCCATCGTTTCGGTGCGGCCGCCGTTTACCGACTACTTGAAATATCAGGACTGCGTCTGGACCGATCCAGAAGACAGCGCTTCGATCGCAGCGGCGATGCACGCGGCCATCGACGATTTTCCCAAACAGCGTTTGCCGGCCATCGCCAAGCGCCTGACCACGGAATTTTCCTGGCAGAACTCAGCGCTCAATCACCTGAACATCTACTACTCATTGCTTAACACCAGAGGAACCACCTATGCCTGAAATGCGCTTCAAAGTCCTTTGGCCGGACCACACCGAAAGCCTGTGTTATTCGCCGTCGCTGGTGATCAAGGATTTTCTCCAACCCGGCCAAAGCTATCCATTGCATGAATTCGTCAACCGCAGCCGAGAAGCCTTGAACATCGCCAGCGAGCGGGTGCGACAGAAATACGGCTACACCTGCTCCAGCGCCATGAGCCAGTTGGCCGACATCGAGGCCACCGCCGCTCGGTTTGCTGACGCGAATGACCCACAGGTATTGGTCAAGGAATTCATCGAATAAATCTCCCTCACCCTGCCCTCTCGGCAACCGCTCCTTGCGTTGCTCTACCTCCTGCATCCATGCAGTCTGTCCCGGAGGGAGAGGGTTCTCAACCATCCAATTACCACAATCTCCCAAGATGGGAAATGTCGAAAAAAAGCCCCTCCCCCTCCGGGAGAGGGGTTGGGGTGAGGGCAATAACACAACATGAACACCACACCATAAAAAGAGGACACTATGAAAGAAAAACGCGAAACCACCCGTTTGCACTATGACACCATCATCGTCGGCGGCGGCCAGGCCGGCCTGTCGGTCAGCTATCACCTGCAAAAACACGGCATTGACCACATGATCTTCGAAAAACACCGCGTCGGCCATTCCTGGCGCAACGACCGCTGGGACAGCTTCTGCCTGGTCACACCCAATTGGCAATGCCGATTGCCGGATTTTCCCTACCAAGGCAACGATCCCAAGGGCTTCATGCTGAAAGACGAAATCGTCGAATACGTCGAAGCCTTCCGCCGCAAGGTCAATCCGCCGATCATGGAAGGCGTCACGGTCACCCGCGTCTGTCGCGGTGAACATGGCAAGTTGAACGTCACGACTACTGCCGGCGAATTCACCACCGACCATTTGGTTGTCGCCACCGGCGGTTACGACATCCCCATCGTGCCGGAGTACTCCCACAGCCTGCCCTCACACATCAAGCAAATCCATTCGGTAAATTACCGTAACCCCGAGCAATTACCGGAAGGTGAAGTACTCGTGGTAGGCACCGGACAATCCGGCGTGCAACTGATGGAAGACCTGCATCTGGCCGGACGCAAGGTGCACCTGGCGGTCGGCAATGCCCCGCGTTCGCCGCGCATGTATCGTGGCCGGGAAACCACCGAATGGCTCTACGACCTGGGCTTCTACGAACTGACCATAGATAAGCACCCTTTGGGCGACGAGGCCAAGCACAAAACCAACCATTTTCTGACCGGACGGGACGGCGGCCACGAGATCGACCTGCGCAAATTTGCGCTGGAAGGCGTCAAGCTCTACGGCAGCATGGCCAATATCCGTGGCACCCAGTTGGAGTTTCAGCCTGACCTGACCAAAAACCTGGACGACGCCGACGAGGTCTACGTCAACATTCGCAACGATATCGATCGCTATATTGCCGACAACCATATCGATGCACCGGTCGAACCGCCGTTCCGTAAAGTCTGGGAACCCGAGTTCGATCCCATCAGCATCGACGCCGATAAGGAAAACATCACCAGTATCATCTGGGCGATTGGTTTTAGGCCGAACTATCGCTGGATAGAACTACCGGTGTTCGACGGCCGAGGCTTCCCGCAATTCGACCGTGGCATCACCCCTGTGGAAGGCCTGTATTTCATCGGCTTGCCTTGGTTGCATACCTGGGGTTCCGGCCGCTTTCTGGGAATTGCCGACGATGCGCAGTATCTGTCGGGCATCATTCACGGCAAATTGGCGGTCAAGGACATGGCTTATGGGGCTTGATGGGGTAGGCGCTTTTTGATGCGCAGCCAATTGAATTGGTGTCGCTATCGCGACGGTAATTTTTTAATGCCGGTTCGCGGACCAGCGACCGCGATACTTTCTTTTGCTTGGCCAAAAGAAAGTATCCAAAGAAAAGGCCACCCCATGCCGCTTTGATCCTGCGCTCCGAAGTGTTTGGACGGGGTTTTTCGAAGGGGCATCCCAGCCCCTGCGAAAAACGCGATGCATCCATGCATCGCCCCTGTCGGGCAAATCCGCCCAACCCCTCCGGTGCTCGGCGCGGCATCAGGGGAGAAAACCATCCCAAAATCGAAGTTTATAAACTCGGGATGGGTAGGATGCGGTAAACAAGGTGCACCGCATCGTTCGCGATTGATGCGCCACGCTGACGCTCAGCACCCTACAGAATATTAATTATTTGCTTGAAAGTACGCCTTAACGTACGATCATGCTTTCGATGTTCTTTAAGGTGCCATGATGCAAACGTTAACCGCTAGCGAAGCGCGCGCTAACCTCTATCGCCTGATCGATCAAGCCGCCGAATCGCATCAACCCATTGCCATCACCGGCAAGCGCGCCAACGCCGTATTGCTATCCGCCGAAGATTGGTCGGCGATACAAGAAACCCTTTATTTGCTCGGCGTTCCCGGCATGCGCGAGTCTATTTTGGAAGGCATGGCAGCAACTGCCGACGAATGCAGCAAAGAACTCGATTGGTGAGCTGGGAAATCCTCTACAGCAAACAGGCGCAGAAAG
>NZ_JBYMAP010000356.1:0-2804 GCF_057766305.1 Methylomonas sp. BG-2
ATTTTCCTGAACATAGGAATCACTAGTCTTACAAAACGATGCAACATAGCAATCATCTTTGGCAAATAAAGGTTTTATTTCTTTCCAAATTAGTTTTGCAATTTTATTAAAGTCTTCATCATTATCTAAAGCTTTTGTTTGACACTCTCTCAAGTCACGAGCCATTCGAGAAATTAACAGCTCTTCATAAAAAACCAATTCAGTTGAGTCATTCAAAAATTTGTAATGCGTTGCCCAAATGCATTGAGTTTCAAGAATACCAAAAAGTCCAGCTTCATTAGTGTAATGAAAAAGTGATTGATTGTTACTCGAACTATTGGACATATGTTTTCAACAATTAATTTACATTACCTAGAGCTAATCAATTCAATCTTATCGAGTAGAAGGGTTTTATTCCCCTGTTGCCGCGCCGAGCACCGGAGGGTTTGAGCGGTTCTGCCCGACAGGGGCGCGGCAGGGATGCCGCGCGTTTTCGGAGGGCTAGGACAGCCCTTCCGAAAACCCCGCTCAAACCCGCAGGAGCGCAGGAACCAAGCGGCATGGGGTGTCGTTTCTTTTGGGTACTTTTCTTTGGACAAGCAAAGAAAAGTATCTCGGCTGTCGGGCCGAAACCCGACTTCTAAACACCCTTCGCGATAGCGACGCAAAACCTCAAACCATCTCGTCTGGCGCCAGGACGCAGGAGCGTCCGACGCTACGTTCCCACGCCGGAGCGTGGGAGCCATAAAAATACTTGCTTTTGGCCAATCAAAAGAAAGTACCTCGGCTGTCGGGCCGAAACCCGACTTCTAACACCCCGTCGCGATAGCGACACAAAACCCCAAACCCTCTCGTCTGCATCAGGACGCAGGAGCGTCCGACGCTACTTTCCCACGCCGGAGCGTGGGAACCATAAAAATACTTTCTTTTGACCATTCATAAAGAAAGCGCCTCGGCTGTCGGGCCAAGACCCGACATTAAATTAAAGCCGTCGCGTTAGCGACACCACAAATCAAACGCCGACGCGTTGGGTTACGCTTCGCTAACCCAACCTACGCAAATCGACTAACCAACCGCCCCTTCCAAACTAATCCCCAACAAAGCTTGCGCCTCGACCGCAAACTCCATCGGCAATTCCTTGAATACTTCCTTACAAAATCCGTTCACAATCATCGACACCGCGTCTTCGGCCGACAAACCGCGCTGCTGACAAAAGAACAATTGATCTTCGCTGATTTTGGATGTCGTGGCTTCGTGTTCGACCTGGGCCGAGGGCTGTTTAACTTCTACATACGGAAAGGTGTGCGCACCGCAGCGGTCGCCGACCAGCAAGGAATCGCACTGGGTATGGTTACGGGCGTTTTCGGCAGATTTGGCGACCTTGACCAAGCCGCGATAGGTGTTTTGCGCCTTGCCGGCGGAAATCCCTTTTGAAACAATCGTGCTGCGGGTGTTTTTGCCGATGTGGATCATCTTGGTACCGGTATCGGCTTGTTGCAGGTTGTTGGTCAGCGCCACCGAGTAAAACTCGCCAACCGAATCGTCGCCCAGCAGCACGCAGCTCGGGTATTTCCAGGTGATCGCCGAGCCGGTTTCGACCTGGGTCCACGACACTTTGGAATTGCGCCCGCGGCACTCAGCGCGCTTGGTGACGAAGTTGTAAATACCGCCGACGCCGTCCTTATCGCCCGGATACCAGTTTTGCACCGTCGAATATTTGATCTGGGCATTGTCCAATGCGACCAATTCAACCACCGCCGCGTGCAGTTGGTTTTCGTCCCGCATCGGCGCGGTGCAACCTTCCAAATAAGAGACATGCGAACCTTCGTCGGCGATGATCAGCGTACGCTCGAATTGACCGGTGTTGGCCGCGTTGATTCTAAAGTAAGTGGACAATTCCATCGGGCAGCGCACGCCTTTGGGAATGTAAACGAAGGAACCGTCGGTAAACACGGCCGAATTTAACGCCGCAAAGAAATTATCGCCCACCGGCACCACCGTGCCGAGGTACTGTTTGACCAGTTCCGGGTACTCCCGCAGGGCTTCGGAAATCGGGCAAAAAATCACGCCGGCTTCTTTCAATTTGCCCTTGAAGGTGGTGGCAACCGAAACGCTGTCGAATACCGCATCGACGGCGATGCCGGCCAGCCGTTCTTGTTCGTCCAACGGAATCCCGAGCTTTTTATAAGTATCCAGCAACTCCGGATCGACTTCGTCCAGACTTTTAGGCTTGTCTTTTTTGGACTTCGGCGCCGAGTAATAACTGATGGCTTGATAGTCGATGGGATCGATTTTGAGCTGCGCCCAATCGGGCTCGCTCATGGTTTGCCAATGGCGAAACGCCTTCAGCCGGTATTCCAGCATGAATTCCGGTTCTTGTTTGACCTTGGACAAACGACGAATCACGTCTTCGTCCAATCCCGGCGGAAACGTATCGGCTTCCAGCTCGGTCACGAAGCCTTGCTTGTATTCCTGGCTGATCAGTTGTTCGATTTCTTGGGCGGTTGCGGACATGGACACTCTCGCTGATTTAACGGAATAAACGGCTCACGGGTATCGTGACTTCTTCGGGCGGCTTGAACGGTACGATCATGTCGGCTAGCGAGACGGACTCCAACGCCTGGGCAACCCGATCATTCAGGAGATGCCACCGGCCTTGAATTCGACAACCGCTGGCTTGATCGCAGCCCTTATGCGACACGGTACATTCGGTCAAAGCAATCGGCCCCTCCAAGGCGCTGATTACGGTAGCCACCGAAATCCGCTCCGGTTCCCTGGCCAAACAATAGCCGCCTTTCGCGCCGCGCACGGAGGCAAGCACCCCC
>NZ_JBYMAP010000357.1:0-2787 GCF_057766305.1 Methylomonas sp. BG-2
AACAAACCTGAGCTCGGCGATTTGTTATGAAGTGATTTATACAGCTTGCGTAACAAAATCTTTGAGAGCTGCGTATGGATATAGACGATTGATGTCCTAAAGCCGGCCTTAACCATGTCATACGCCAAGCGGTGTTTGTCGAACACTGAAATTGCATCGTTATTCTGGGCCATAAATAAGTATCCTTTTATTTAAAAATCTCTACCAGGGTTTTAGGATCAAGCGCATTCGAGTCTAGAATTTTCTTTAACTCATCACATTCAAAGCGCGGTGAGAATAAAAACAATCCCACTTTGGATAATTTGATAATGTCTTCGAGACTGGCCGTTTTTATCAAATGCGCCGCGTCTTTATCAACGCCCATGAGGATATGTAGCTTACTGGACTGATCGTCCAACATCTGCTCTCGAATGAACAACAGAAGCTTGAGATTGAACGCTTCAATCGCATCGGTCATGATTAATCTCCAAAATAGGCTCTCAGCGCTTTTGCAATCGCTAGGGTTCTTTTGCCGTAATGATAAGCACGGGCTAATCGCTCCGGCTCGTTTCCATAACCGGCATGATACCGTCCTAGTCCCAGTGCTCTGTCACTGGGCTCGGATCGAATGGCCTCGGCCAGAATGTCGGCACCGATTCGTAGATTCACGTTTGCATCGAACAGGCTGCGGATGTCGCGGACTCGATGGCCATGCCACTTGATGTTCACCTGCATTAAGCCGATATCGATTGATCGAATCCCTTTGTCTAATTCCTGCTCTAGGCTCTGAAGCGCTTCGGCATGGGTTTGGGGCAGCATCGACTTGCCGGCCGAGTTGATCGCTAACGGCCAAGGCGATATCGTTTTGTTACCGCAGTATTTCGATGATTCCATCAATGATACGGCATACAATTCAAAGGGGTCTAGCCCTTTTTCCATCGCAATGCTTCCCCAGTCCGATTCAGTCAATGGGTTAGTGTAAGCGTTAGCCGACAGGGCGCTCAAGACGCAGATCATCCACACTTTTCGCATATTCAGTGTCTACCCTTTTAGAACAACACAGGAATCAAAAAACGCAATAGCGCAAGTCGCTATTGTTCGGTATTCAGACTTGATTTGAGCTTCACCAGGGTCTGATTCGTTTCGAGCCGGTTCGGCGGCGTGCCAAGCATGGCTGACACGGTTTGTAGACCATTCCGCGCGCTGACGACGCCGAGTGTCGCCAAGGTCCGCAGCCTTTCCGCCCGGTCCCTGGCCGGTATCGTTTCGATCGCTGCATACAGTTCCGGCGATGATCCTGGATTGATCGTGACCAATATTTTCATTATCACGCCCGGCTGAAATAGAAAAAGCCGAGGGCATTGGCCATCGCCGGCTGCGCCGGCAGACATACTGGGTTCAAGGGGAAAATACGCCTGGCGGCTTCTTGATACAGGGCGCCGCCGCCGCCCGCGAGCAGGACGATATCCACGGAAGCTTTCTCGCGCCGCAGCGATTGTTTCATCGCTGCCAAGGCCACCTCCGCGACCGATTGCGCGGCCGCGGACAAATACGTCTGGATTTCAATGGTCTGTCCCAGCAACAACACCGTGGTGCCGCCGGCTCTTAAGACGTCCTCGATTTTTTCCGGGGGAAGATGGCCGCCATAGTCTTGGCAAATCAGTTCGCTGGTTTTATCGAGTAAGACCGACATGGCTTCCAGGCTGGTACCGGACGAGGCCGTCACGATTTCGCCTTCGTTAAGCAGCACCCAGTCCACCGAGAAAAACCCCGGATCGATCACCAGCACCCGCCCGGCGTTGAGCCGTTGGTCTTGCGTGCTGAACAGTTGTTCGACAAAGGCGCCGACGGGTTGCGGGATCACTTGAACGCGGTCCACGCTCATTTGGCGTTTCGGCGTGACCTGATGAACGCCGGTTAATTGCGCAGCAAGTGCATCCCGCGCGGATTTGTCCTGCCATTGGGCGACGGGCAGCCCGGTGGTCAACACGTCGATGTGGGTTTGCTCCGTCGCCAGCAAGGCGGCGTGGAATAGCGCTCGATAGGAGGGGGTCGCCGCATAGTCCCGATGTAGCGCCCGGTTCCAGTTGCTCAGTTTGCTGACGCTGATACCGGCGCCCCAGGCGGCGCCTTCGACGGTGACCCGCAACGTATCGTTTGTTCGATCGATGGCTTGCGGCAAGTGTTCGATCGGCGCGGCGCCGGCCGGGAATAGGCGGGTGGTGGGAAGCGATTGATGCTCGCCGAAGGCGATTTTAACGTTCGAGTAGCCGATATCTAAGCCTAGTATAAACATGGGAATGAGTGTCCTGTCGATTGCGTAAGGTTATAGCGACTGAGGATAGACGCGTGTCGATCTTAGCAATTTTCAAACAAGAAACCCGCTGGCTAAATGCTTTTAAAATGCACTTTGCCAGCGGGTTTGTAAAAGTCAATACGCTACCATGCCCCCTTTGCTATACCGATAGGGAAGGTCTTTCTCATGATGAATCCACAACCCAGCCAGGCGATCGAGCCCGCGGTCTATACGTACTATCAAGCCACGCCGGCTGTCTGCACCTGGCTATTTCATCAAATAGATCAGTTGCGTGAGCAAGCACAGTCAATCGTTAATCGATATACGGAACGTTATATTGAATTGATTCGTCAAAATTCCGCCGTCGCTAGATACCCTCTGGGAATCAAGCTTGAATGGACAACCGATGACAAACGGCTACTGGGTTGGGGCGTCGGTCGTTGGTCAAATAACCAGTTTATCGAATCGCGATTATTCGCCCTTCCAAAAGATCGGTATCGATTTCACTATCT
>NZ_JBYMAP010000358.1:0-2787 GCF_057766305.1 Methylomonas sp. BG-2
GTTCCCGCCTTGCGCCCAAGCGGTGGCAACGATGGGCGAAGTCAGACCGTAGCCGCTACCGCCGACGGCATTGGCCGCCGCGCTGGCATGGCCTGCCGCGCTCGACGCGCGCGCTTGCGAATTGGCACCGCCACCGGCACCGTCTCGACCACTGCCGTAACCTTTGCCGCCGTCACCGCCATAAGCAAACGAAGTCACCGACACCGACTGGCCGATATTGCTGCCGATGGCCGAAGACGTGGCCGCGCCACCGTTGCCGCCGTTAGCGTTGCCGAACAGATTTGCGCCGCCGTTCCCGCCGTGCGCCTTATCGCTCACTGTGACCGTACTGCCGCCGGATGCCGTACCGATGCTGCTGCTGTTCGCTGCACCGCCCGCGCCGGCTCGACCGCCGTAGCTGACACCGCCTAGGCCGCCCGACGCATGCCCAGAAACGCTAGCGGCGTGATTATCGCCGCTGGACGCGACCTTGGCCGTATTGTTAGCCTGACCGCCGGCGCTGCCGGTCGCACTATTGTTTGTACTGCCGCCGTCACCACCGGTTGCGCTGCCCCACGCGTAAACCGAGCCGGCACTGTTGTCGGCACTGACCAACGAACTTCCCGCCGCGCCGGTACCGGCCGCGCCGTTCGCCGCATCGTTCAAGTTGCCGCCATTGCCACCTGTTGCATAGTTGTACAGCGATAAGGCACTGACCGCAGCGGATTTGCTGAGCTGGCTGTCGGCGCTACCGGCAATACCGACCTTGCCGCCGTTACTCGAACCGCCATTACCGCCAAAGGCCGTCTGGCTCAAAATCAGCTCACCGCTGGTTTTGCCGTCGACTTTGTTGAGCAAACCGACCGAAGCACCGTTGCCACCGACGCCAGCCGCAACCGCCGAGCCCCCGGAACCGCCGCGAGCCTCGCCGGCAACCTCGACCGCGCCGTTACCGGTGGATTCGCCATAGGCGGCTGCCAAGTCCAGACCCAAGCCAGCCAAGCCGCCGTTACCGGCGATACCGGTATTGGAATCGCCGCCATTTCCACCAATGGCATCCGCGCTGGCATTGACGTTTCCGCCGTGAATCAAAGCGATCTCCGCATTGGCATCGCCGCCTTTGCCGCCGTTTCCGTTACCGGCGGCACTGGCGGCTCCGCCCGCGCCGCCGCTCGCATTACTCTTGCCGGTCACCGCACCGGCGCCGTCATCGACATTGTTCAGCGCCGATTTTGCCTTGCCGCCGTTACCTGCTTGGCCGGCGGGATTGGTTTCGATACCGACACCAAGAGAAAAAATGATGCTACTCACATTGCCGCCATTGCCGCCGGTAGCGATTTGTGTGAGATTCAAGGTTCCGCCGGTCGAACCGCTGGTCAGGTTATCGGCAATCGAATCGCCGCCCGCGCCACCGTCGGCGCCGAGGTAACCCCGACCGCCTTTGCCGCCCCGTTGATCAAGGCTCACGGTAACATCGCCATTGCCGGTGGAGGTGCCGCTGGCTTGCGCCGTAGCGGTACCGCCCGCACCGCCCTTATTGCCCAAGCCTTGGCCGGTACCGCCATTGCCGCCCCGAGCCGAGGTTTGGACTTGCACCGCCCCAGTGCCGGCGCCTTTGGCGCTGGTGGTTGTGGTTGCCGTGCCACCGTTGCCGCCGTTGCCATTGGCATAGCTGGCTCCACCATAGCCTCCGGTAGCGGTGGTATTCGCGCTAATCTGGCTGTTATTGTTGCTAGCCACGGCATTGGCTGAACAACTCGCTGCGCCGCCAACACCGCCAGTACCGTTTTCCGCCAGATTCGAGCCGCCGTTTCCACCGGTCGCATCATCATTAGCGCCGGCGTCGGTGGTGCCCATCGCACTACTCACGCTGCTGGCCGACCCGCCGGTGCCGCCGTTTCCGCCATAACTATCGCCGCCGTTACCACCGGTCGCCTCACCGATGGCAGTCGCACTATCGCCAGTGGCAGCCGTGCTATTTTGGGCCTTACCGCCCGCGCCGCCGTTGCGCTGGTTGTTGGAATTGCCGCCGTTACCGCCGGTTGCATTGCTGACCGCATAGGTATTGCTATTGTTTCCGACGGCATTGTTGATGCCGTTAACCGTCGCGGTGGCGTCCGCCCCTGCGCCAGCATCGCCGCTCACCGCATTCAGCAAATAGCCGCCGTCACCGCCTTGAGCGTAGCTATAGATTTGCAGCGATTTGGAATGGGTGGTTTTGCTTAAGCTGCTGTTGGCGCTACCCGCGACACCCGCAACGCCGCCATTGCTGCCGCCGGCACTACCGCCACGGGCGGTTTGAGTCAATCGCAAGATATCCGAGGTATCGCCTGAGACTTTGTCGGTCAAACTAACCGAGGCGCCGTCACCGCCGATGCCGGCGCCTTGGGCGTTTCCGCCATTGCCGCCGTTGGCCGTGCCGGTCACGGTTGCGGTAGACTGAGCGTGGCCATAAAGGGTGATGATTGGTGACAGGCCTAATACAGCCGCGCCGCCTGAGCCGGCTACGCCTGTGCCGTAAGAATCGCCGCCGTTACCGCCTGTAGCAGTCCCATCCAGGACTAAGAAGCCGCCCAAACTTTCAGCAACCGCGCCGGTCACTGCTGTGCCGCCGTTGCCGCCATTTCCGCTCGCTCCCACAACACCACCGCCGCTTGCCTCGCCGCCCAGGCCACCATTACCGCCGTTTCCGCCGGTGGCGTTCGCGGTGGCGTTGGCCTCGGCATAGCTAGAGATGCTGGTGGAGGCTTGCGCCGTGGCATCGCCACCGTTACCACCGTTGCCGGCTTTTCCGCCGTTGGCGCCGGA
>NZ_JBYMAP010000359.1:0-2759 GCF_057766305.1 Methylomonas sp. BG-2
GCTGCCGACGCGATTCAATGAGCTTCGTTTTCTCTGGCACCCATTGATCCAAGGCGACTTGTTCTGAGATATTCCCTTGATGGACCAGTTGGCACAGGCCCAGATAAAGCGCGTAGAGGTTAATAATGCCCCTGTCGTCAGGGTGTTTGTCCATCAGTTTTTGCAGCGCGTCGTTGCTTTGCCCATTGCATAGCTCGCCGGGCATGACGGTCTCAATCTCAAACACGTTCGAGGTAACGGCTGATTGAGCATTGAGCGCGACCAGCAGGAGGAAAATGGCTCGTTTTTTCATGGTGCGTCCCAGGTTCATCGTTAGACAAAACATAGCCCATTTTTTAATTTAAAGTGGCGCAGGGGGGCACTGTTCCGCAGCGCAAACAAGTCGGCCAAGTGCCATCTTTTTTGTGGCTGTATGCTGCGCCGCCAGGTGCTGGGATCAGCTGACATAGACCTTTGAAATAACGTCCGGAATTGACCGGTTTCGGACAGTCTTTAAACGCCATGTACTAAAGTAGGCTAATTGAATTACGGACATGTGTTATAATTCGTACATCCCTTTCGGACGGAATTAGCGCATGTCACGCGTATTTGCTTACTGTCGAGTGTCGACCACGGACCAGACTACCCAAAATCAAAGCTTGGAAATTCAATCTGCGGGTTTCGCCATTCAGCCGCATCGTTTGATTGAAGAAAGCATCAGTGGTTCCGTCGCGGCTAAAGAACGACCTGGCTTTAATAAACTGATCGAGCGGCTGGAAGCGGGCGATGTGTTGGTGGTGACCAAGCTGGATCGACTCGGTCGTAATGCCATGGATGTCAGAGCCACGGTCGAGCATCTTTCTGATTCCGGAGTGCGGGTCCATTGCCTGGCGTTAGGCGGGGTAGATCTAACAAGTTCTGCCGGCAAGATGACCATGCAGGTGATCGCAGCGGTCGCAGAGTTTGAGCGTGACCTGCTGATTGAGCGAACCCAAGCAGGCATTAGTCGCGCGAAGGCCGCGGGAAAACAGTTTGGCCGACCGCCGGCACTTAATGCGGAAGCGCGTGCTGACGTTGTCAAACGCTTGGCCGCTGGCAGCAACGTTTCGGAGTTGGCTCGGGAATTCAAAACCACCCGGCAAACCATTATGCGGATTCGGGAAGCGGCGATGAAATCACCGCAAACTGACAATACGGACCACTCTTCTGGGGAGTAACTGATGAATCATCTATATCTTGAAAGACACGATACCGAAAACAACATGCATCGATTTTACCAGATGTTTGTGACACCGGGCCTATTCGATGATTGGTCACTGATTAAAGAATGGGGCAGGGTAGGGTCACCGGGTACCGTCAGAAAGGAGTGGTTCGATACCCTGGAAGAAGCCATCGTCGCCGGGAATAAGCTGTGTACAGCCAAATGTAAAAAAGGCTATCAATCTATTCCGGCAGTACGTTAAGTTATGCATTATGATTACAAATGAACCACCATTAACCGGAGCGGCAACCATGGCAACCGAAGCATTTACCGTTAGGGCTGAATCAGACATTGTCCATCAACTCGATTTTATTGCCGGGGCATTAGATCGATCACGCAATTACCTAGTGAATCAAGCTTTACGGGAATACTTGAAAACCCATGCCTGGCAGGTCGAGAAAATCACCCAAGGTATAGCGGCCGCCGACCGTGGTGAATTGGTCGATCATGACGATGTCATGCGTGAAATGGAAGAACTGATCGAACAAAAATCCAAGGGTAGGGCGTGAAACTGGTTTGGACCGAACCCGCCCGACAGGACTTACGCGAGATATTTACATTCATCGCCGAAGAAAATCCCAACGCAGCCCGCAGACTATTAGCTGAAATCAAAGAACGCGCTGTCTTGCTGCAAGACAACCCACAACTAGGCCGCGCTGGCCGCATCGATGGAACAAGGGAGTTAGTGGTTGTCGGCACACAATACATACTGCCTTATCGATTAAAAGAACAACAAATTCAAATATTGGCTGTATTTCACGGCGCAAGATTGTGGCCGGATAACTTTTAGCTTGTTGGGGCTTCTCAGCCCGAACCCTCGGAATTTTTTACGCAAACGTTTCAGAATTATTTTCCCATCTTATTGATTTTAAAGAAATGGGAAAATTACGCGGGTTTGGCCTAGAACCCCTTTTTATTGCTGCCTATAAAGGATGCAGATTCCATGACAAACCAGCCAACGATTCCGATACGATTACGCTAGCATTGAATGACGGCTTTTGGACGAGATGAATTGTCGCAATCGACCCATTTTTGACGATCGCGCTTCTCCAAAGCGGACGCATAGCCAAACATCGTTTATTTGGGTTTCGCTTCTACGAAGCTGTCTTTCGTGGCCTCCGGCAGTCGGCCATTACCTGTCGACCGGGGCGACTTTCCAATTTCACTTCTTGAGTCCCCTCGGATGTCCGGTAATCGGCAAGCAAATTGGCATTATCGCCGAGTCACTACGGTCAAAAGCTGTCTTTGACAAAAGCTGATAGTGAATGTCAGATCTGTCCACAAAAGCAGTCGACTGTTTCACTTGGTTGCCGCTATTTATTAGCAAATCTTCTTCAGAAGTTCAGAGTTTTTTATTGCGAACATCGCTTTTGCTCTGAGATGTAAAAATGCCACACGTCTTATTCTGTCCAAAGTAGCAGCCTGCAAAACGGCTTGGAAAAATTGCCAGTTTTCAATAAAAAAGCGTCTTATTTTCCCAGCTACAAATCACTATCATATTGTTTTTTATCATATGTGA
>NZ_JBYMAP010000360.1:0-2727 GCF_057766305.1 Methylomonas sp. BG-2
TATAGTTGGAGATCAGAAATTCGTAGGCATCGCCAAACAAGTCGATGTGGCTGTCGTCAAACTCGCCAAAATCCAGCTTCTCCACGCCTTTGAGCACGGCAGCCAAGCGGGTGTTTTTGTCGGCCACTGTGTTGCCGAGGCGGTTGCTGGTAGTATCGAAATCGGCAAACAGGCCTTTGATGTCGCGCTCCGACGGGTAGCCGTTAGCGGAGCTTTCGATGGCGGCAAAGATAGCGGCCAGGTCGGTATTCAGGCTGTCATTGGTGTTGGCGCTGGCAGCGATATTGATAAACAGCTGACTGGGGTAAAGAAAAAAGCCCTTGGTTTTAATGGCATCGTCTTTGATTTCCAGGGTGATGACACTATCGGGCAGTTCGGCATAGTGGATGCTGTCATCGCCGCCTTCGATATAGCTAGCAAAGTTTTCGCTGATAAAACGATAGAACAGCGTGCCGAGTACGTATTGCTTAAAATCCCAGCCATCCACCGCGCCACGTACCTCATTGGCGATTTGCCAGATTTGGCGTTGCAGTGCGGCGCGTTGTTGGGTGCTGGTCATTCTGGGGTTCCTGTTTAAATACGTTTTGAATCATCATTAAATCAAAAGCAACGCGGCATTTTCTAAGCATGGTGGCCTGATGCTTTATTAGATTAGCCGTGCTCGGCCTTGCAAAGCCTTGGATTTTAACAATCAGCAAGGTTTACGGTTATCTAAATTCGCTGGACTTGCTGTTCCGCCATTACCTTGTAAACCATTCTGACAATGTCATCCGCATTTTGGGTACTGGGTGTTCGCGGCAGTTTGAGTTGGTGAATAATCTCGCCCTGCCGATGCAGCTGTACATCGCCGTAGCTGTACAAGGTAGTTAATACGTCCTCATGGCCGAAATTCTGGCTCCATGCCTTAAGGTGTTCCGGTGTTTGGCAAAGCTGCTGGCCCAGTGTGGTTAAGGTGTTCCGAAAGCTATGCGGATTGAAGTAAGGCAAATCGGCCGCTTCAAACGCCTCGCGAAAAATAGCACGTATCGGCGATGCATTGCTCCAGTGAGATTTTTCCAACCCGACGGCTTTAAAGGTGCGATCTTCACCGACACCAACTTGAGTTTTTGGGAACAGCGGGTCATCGTTACCCCAAAGTAATTCATTTTTCAGAAAGCGAACCCAGTCCTGGATAATCATTTCAATCTCGTCGCCAACCGGAAAAAAGTAAGTGGTGAAGGTCTTGCTGAATTTGGTTTTCACGTCACGCGCATCTTGAAACACGTTTCTGCCGGCAATATCGATATGTTTCAATTTCATCGAGGCGATGGCACTGTCGCGTGCGCCAGTCAGCAATGTGAAGGCAATCAGGGCGCGGTTACGGCGCTCGATGTCGGTCTGGTGCGGCATCAACTGGATGACATGATTTATCTGCTCTAGGGTTGGCACCGGTTTTGGCCGTTTTGCCGTGGCAATGCGAACCTCTTTTTCCGACAAGTTGAAATACTCGGCGTCACTGTAGTTGATGCGCGATTTATAGCCGGTTTGCATTGCCAGCCACTGGAAGAACGCTTTTAGCTGGCCTAGCGTGGAATGCATGGTGGCTTTGCTGATCGGCTTGCCGGTTTGTTGATTGAGTTGCTTGGCCAAATGATGCTTAAATCCCACGGCCTGTTCATAATGAAAAGCCTTGAAATCGCGGTTTTTGTTGTAGGCTTCAAAGCGGCTGATAGCCTTGGCCACCGCATCGACCGAGCTTTCATTTTGCCGCTTGGCTTCCTTGAGAAAAGTGAAGTATTGGCGCTTGATTCGCTCGTTGTTGGCATTGTATTTGGTCATGGTTTTATCTCACTGATTGAAGTCACTGTTTACGAGGGGGTTGTCACTCTCGCTTATGTGTTTCAGTGGTTTCGTGTCCGTGATGTCCAAGTAGCCCCGGATTTCATCGAGTCGGGTGAATTTGACGAACTTGTTGATAATGCCGCCGCAGTCGGGGCAAAGACCGATCAATCGCCCTGTGTCAGAATTTAGCGGTTCATAATCAGCCATGTTTTCGGCTGGCCGTTGCGTTACCTTGCAGCTTACGCAATACATTTCAAAGAGCTGGCATTTTCGTTTCCTGCAGGTTCGTTTGCTTTGCCAGTAGCGACGAAGATCGGCGCCAGCAATCAGGATGGGGCGTTTACGATCAATCGTTAACAGCCCGTCTTTGATCCAGAGCCTCACGGTGTTTTTGTGTACCGCATACAGCATCGCGATTTCTTCTACCGTGTAATTTCGGTGAATTTTGGCGCGATTGGGATTTTGGAGTTTAGCCATTTAGCCTGCTCTATTTTTGATGGGGCATGGTTAATGTAGGTGTGTCGCAAAAACAATCACGCAGGACTTTGATAAGCCATTTATTTTGACTTAAAAATCAAATACTTATGTAATTTTTTATAAGTCAAAAACATTAATAGCTGTTTTTCGTTCACAAATCGTTCACAGTGAACAGGAAAAACTAGCTTATATATTAAAATATATTAATTTAACTTTAGTGCTATATCCGCAGCGTTTAGGTGTGTGTATCTTTTTAGCATTGTTAAAGTTTTATGCCCCGTGACAGAAGAAACTTCCATTGTGTTTAAGCCTTTTTCAAAAAGTCTTGAAGTTGCTTCGTGTCTTAAATCGTGAAATCTTAAATCTTTTAGTCCTGATCTTATGCAGGCGCGGCGAAAAGCTTGCGAAACAGAGTCGGGCTTAGTGGTA
>NZ_JBYMAP010000361.1:0-2725 GCF_057766305.1 Methylomonas sp. BG-2
TGTTGGAATCATTATTTTTGGTAATCTTGGCTTGCAATTGGGGAGGAGTCCATATATGTGCTGAACAAAGTGAAGCGCATCGGTCACGTAATCGGACGCGTGTTTTAATTTTAAAGCCGGGTAGGGTGGGCACGGTTTTTGTGCCCACGCGGGATTACAAGTTTGAATCAATAATGATTCGCTACTGCGAAGCCTAATTTAACGCCGGTTCGCGGACCAGCAACCGCGATACTTTTCTTTGCTTGTCCAAAGAAAAGTATCCAAAAGAAACGACACCCCATGCCGCTTGAATCCTGCGCTCCTCCGGGTTTGTGCGGGGTTTTCGGAAGGGCTGTCCTAGCCCTCCGAAAACGCGCGGCATCCCTGCCGCGCCCCCTGTCGGGCAACTCCCGCCCAAACCCTCCGGTGCTCGGCGCGGCAAAAGGCGAATTTCATCGTTCCCACGTTCCAACGTGGGAACGCCGTTTCAGACGCTCTGCGTCGTCTTGATACAACAATACGCTGTCGCGAAGCCGAATTCACTGCGTCCATTCTGGCGCGGGCAAGCTCACCAGTATGCCAATCGTCGCAATTTCAAATACGACGTTTTGACTGCTAACCAAGCTCCACCATGGCCAACTGATCTTGGAACTCTTACTTCCCGATTAAATTAACGCAAGCTGGAGCTTTCAAGATCAAGTTCCGAAACTGGAGTTTGGGAACCAGGAAAAGCCCCCCTATGCCGCTTGATCCTGCGGCGGCACGGGGTTGGCGAATTGCCGAGGCTACGGATTCGCCAAGTAATTAAAGAATTCCCGTAACCAATCCTGGCCGCGCTTTTTCGGGAATTGGTTGGGATGGCGCTTGACCCATGTCAGCGCGTAAATCATCGGCACCGAGTCCAGATCCTTAAGATGGCTAGTACGCCAAAGTTTGCGGACGATCTTCGACACCTGAAACTTCAACTCAATGTGCTTGACGTGTTCCGGCGTCGGATTTTGGCAATGCTCGGCCGGCGAAGTGACCAAATATTCCCGGCAGGCCAACGGCCGCACCGGATGAATCGAACAGCTTTCCGCTTCCAAAAACGGACAGGGTACGCCCAAATGAAAATAGCTGAGCGCGTGGGCCTGAACCGCGTCGTGCGTCGTCCCCTGTTCCAGCATCCGTTCCAATCGGGCCAGCCAATCGATCTCATCCAACTTGGCGCAACCGTCGGCAAAACGTTGCTTGACCGCCGAACGCCTCGGCTCGGGCAACTGCTCGACCAGCCCGGCGATCTGATAGGCCTCGAACTCCGCCAACGGCACCACTTGCCGGCAGCAAGCGCCGCAGCCGGCCTGGCAGGAGATGGTCTCGCTGTCCGCGACAAACGCATCGACCGCGGTGTCGACGAACACGTTGTTGATGCGATGCAGCGCCGGCAGTATCGCCACCGGCGTGACTCTTTCCGCCGGCGCGCTGAAGGACAATTCTATCGGTTTGCCGTACAGCGTCAGTTTGGCATTGGCGGGCGTGGTTTTGCTCATGGGCTTTGCTCAAGGAATCGTAAAGTCATTTCCAAGCCCGGCTGGTCGACGACGGGCGGCGACAAGCACGGGCCGCTTGGGGCGATTGATCTACCGTATCCGCCAAGCGCCACCAGCATAGAGGCTTTTACGAAAAATCGAAACTTTCCGCTCGCAACTCGCCAACAGCGCCACGGCGTACCCCAGCGAATCGTCGATCATTGACGACAATACCCGCATCCCGCGCGCCCCGCCCAAAACCCGCGCCCCATGCATACGGCATTTCGTAAACAAGACGGCATCTCGTGGCGATATTCGCAAAACCCGGCCGCCCGAGTCGGCGCCGGCCGGCACGCAAACCCAAAAATTACCTTCAAACACAGTCACTTAAAAATTAAAAAATCCACCGCCCGGCTTTGGCACGGCAATTGACTGTATCCCATCGAACTCAAGCATAAGGCGAACACATCCGGCAAAGCCCCGAGAGCGCGGCGGCACCGGCCATTGTTAAGCCGGATATTCAATAGTTTGCAACCCATTCGACCACATAACGAAATCATTCAAGAGGCGCGTAATGAAAACCATCAACAACACTTTATCGAATCCCCAAGTATCGGCCGGCAAACCATCGTTCAAACGACTCCGCTCCGGCGTTTCCGCGCTGGTGTTGGCCATCGGCGGGCTAGGGCTAGCCCAACCGGCCGCCGCGGCCGCCTTCAATCCGTTCATCAATATTACCGGCAAGGTGGAATTCGATAGCTTCGGCACTCCGACGATACCGACCAACGCCACCCAAAACGGCGAATTGATCCGCGTCGTCGGCGGAGCCACCACCACCAGCACTTTAACCAACGACCAGATCGCCGGCGACGACCCGCTGAGCGGAAAATTGTCCGACATCGGCGACGGCTTCGGCATCAAACTGCATGCCGAAGGCGGTTCGAAAGAGGAGCCGTCGTTCATGAACTCGCTGTTCGGCGATCTTGCCTTGTCCATCAAAAACAACTCGGCGGTCGATACCTTTCTGGTGAGCCTGAAATTCGATTTCAGCCATTTGGTCGGCGCGCCCGAGACCAAAACCGTCAAAGGCAACGGCGATTTCGCCCAATCGACCATTCAGCTACATAAAAAAGACAACAGCGAATTACTGTTCAGCAAACTGATTTCGGACACCGTATTCGGCAACGAAAAACGGACTCCCGACGCCCCCGATCAAAACGTAGCCACCGGCCTTGGCG
>NZ_JBYMAP010000362.1:0-2712 GCF_057766305.1 Methylomonas sp. BG-2
ACGCAATACACTTTAACCCAATGAATTTATTGGTTAATTGGCTTAAGTTGAGAGGATTGGGCACACAACACAAATAAAACAACAATCGATCGAATCAAAAATTATTCAACCCTTTTAGTTTCAGTGCTTTTTGTTAGCGCCATCAAAGAATATCTCAGCACACCTAAGCTGGAGCAGTTTATAAGAAATTCAATTAAAAACAATCCAAAAGACTCCTTTCAAAAAACCAGCTCGATTATATTAGCCATTGACACCAATATTAGTGACTGGCCAAAAGAACTTGAATTATCTCTAAAACATTCCAGCATATCATCCCTTTCCGGATATACGCTTTATTTTAAATCAATATACTATTACATGCATTCTAGCTACCTAGAAATGAACGCAAAAAATAGAAACAAGTTAAGAGATATTATTTCAACCAGGATTGCCTCTTCATACTCTAAGTCTAACCAACAAACCTCAACGCTAGCCCATCAATATTCAAAGAAAATAGATAAACTCATTTTTGATGATGACCTTTGAACAATGATAAATACCCATAGGATGTGCTGAACAACGTGAAGCGCATCGATAGCGAAGATGGGCGCCCGCTCGTCTTTAAACACTTTTGTTTCAATCGTTTCGCTGCCGCGAAGGCTAATTAAATGTCGGGTTTCGGCCCGACGGCCGAGTTTCTTTCTTTTGCTTGGCCAAAAGAAAGAAACCTAAGAAAAGGCCACCCCATGCCGCTTGGATCCTGCGCGCCTACGGGTTCGAGCGGGGTTTTCGGAAGGGCTGTCCTAGCCCTCCGAAAACGCGCGGCATCCCTGCCGCGCCCCTGTCGGGCAACTTCCGCTCAAACCCTCCGGTGCTCGGCGCCGCATCAGGGGACAAAACCCGTCGCGGTTGACCATCGTTCCCACGCTCCAGCGTGGGAACGTATCCCGCACCGCTCCAGCAGTGCGGTTTGGGACGCTGGAGCGTCCGCTACTGCATTCCCACGCGGAGCGTGGGAACGAATGAAGCCGCGTAGGGTGGGCACGGTTTTTGTGCCCACGCGGAATTTAAGCTCGGACTAATTGTTTCGCTGTCGCGAAGCCTAATTTATCGCCGGTTCGCGGACCGGCAACCGCGATACTTTTCTTTGCTTGTCCAAAGAAAAGTATCCAAAAGAAACGACACCCCATGCCGCTTGTGTCCTGCGCGCCTGAGGGTTTAGAGGGCAACTCCCGCTCAAACCTTCCGGTGCTCGGCGCGGCACCAGGGGAGAAAACCCGCCGAGGTTGCAACGTTGCTCAACCGATTCGCGTAGCATGGCAGCCAAGGATACGCCCCGCGCAAATTTCGGTTTCGCGGCAGTTCATCCCGGTACGCAACGTGTACCCAACGTCTTTTTGGGAAAAAATTATGCGCGCACCTCAATACTCACTAGCGATTACGCTATTTTTTTGTTCTCTATATACCGCGAATGCCGACGTCTATCTTTATGAAATCAACGAGATCGACAATGGCGAAATTGGCGTTGTCATCAATATGAAATATTACCCAAACGACAAATTGATTGTTTACTCGTTTGAAGTCTCGAACAAAGGCGCAAATCCAATATTCGTGCCTCCCAGCTATGACTCAACGAAGCCGGCGCACAAAGGTTTCGATCCTTTTTGCGATATCGAACTTAAATTCAACGATCAATGGATACGCTGGGTCAATAATCGTCGAGTTCCAGGTTGGAAAAAACAGAATGGCGGCATGACTTATTCGCGTTTTTTCGGTGATATGCTTCAGGTAACTGGTCAACCCATACCATCGGAACTCACTGATCGGGAAGTAACATTTCATTCCATACCCGCTTTTCCGCAAGCCATTCGAGTGACTTTCCCTTATAAAACCAGACTGAAAGATCAGGACGAAAAAAGCGCAACCTTTGTTTTAGAACAAAAGCCGCTGGAAGAATATCGGAAGTTGTTGTCTGAATAAACCAACTAGGGTACGCAATGCGTATCCTAGTTCTTACGCTACGATGGCGATTCACTCGATGCCCCACCTTCGGAGCCTAGCCGGATGAAAACCCTGCCCCTCAACAAGGCCTTCACGCTAATCGAACCCGGCCCGGTGGTGTGGGTGACGACCCACGACGGCCGGCGCGATAACCTGATGACGATTTCCTGGACCATGGTGCTGGACTTCTCGCCCAAATTCGCGATCGCGACCGGGCCGTGGAACCAGTCCTATCAGACGCTGTGCGAAACCAAGGAATGCGCGATTGCGATTCCGACGCTGGATTTGCTCGACAAGGTGGTCGGCGTAGGCACTTGCTCCGGCGCCGATACCGACAAATTCGCCAAATTCGGTTTGACCGCGCTGCGCGGCGCGCACGTCGCGGCACCGCTGGTCCGGGAATGCTTGGCGAACATCGAATGCCGGGTCATCGATATTGTCGAACGCCATAATATCGTCGTGCTGGAAGGACTGGCCGCTTACCTCGACGACGAACGCGCGGAGCGCCGCACCTTGCATGCGGTCGGCGACGGCAGTTTCATTGCCGACGGCATCAAGTTGGATCGGCGGGACATGATGGCGGCGAAACTCCCCGAATGTATCTGATCGCCTATCCGGAAGCGGCTGTGGGTTTCAAACAAGCGCCTCTGCCGACCAATAAAAGGTGTCCTCGCTCCGGCCGATGGAGGCAGCCGGTGATTGCAACGTCTTCGTCGCGACGAAGGCGTTGCT
>NZ_JBYMAP010000363.1:0-2696 GCF_057766305.1 Methylomonas sp. BG-2
CGCGGGGGCCGACCTGCTCTCGACCAGCGTGGTGCAATACAGCCCGGCCAACAACACCAGCGGCGTTGGCCTGAACACCCCGGTGGTGATCACGTTTGCTGAACGGCTGAACCCGCTGGCGCTGAACACCGACACCATCGCCCTGTACGACGCGGTGACCGGTCAACGGCCGAGCGCGAGCTACGCGTTGAGCGCGGACGGCAAAACCGTGACGCTGACGCCGACGGCGGCGTTGACGGCCAACCGGCAGTATTACCTCTACATCAGCAACTGGGCGCCGCTGCCGGACCAAGCGGGCAATCGGATCAACTACGCCAATTGGTATTTCCGGACCGGCGCGGCCAACGACCAGGAAGTCCCGCTGGTCAGCGGGCAAAACATCGCCGACGGCGCGACCGGCATCGCGGTCAACGCCAAACTGCGCTTCGTGTTGGATGAACCGGTCAGCGCCTTCAGCGTCGCCGGTAGCGTCCGACTCAGCGTCGGCGGCGTCGATGTGGCCGGCACCGCCAGCCTGGGCAGCGACAACCGCACCGTCATCTTCACCCCAAGCAGCGCGTTGGCGATCAACAGCGACTACACCGTCGTGCTGGACGGCTTGTACGACTACATCGGCAACCGACTGTCCACCGTGACCAGCCACTTCACGACCGGCGCCAGCCCCGTGGCGGACACCACCGGCGCCACGGTGACCGTCAGCCCGGCGAACGCCTCGACCGGCGTCAGCGCCAGCGCGCCGATCACCTTCACCTTCAGCGAAGCGATCGACCCGACCACGCTGGACAGCGGCATCTCGATCAGCGCCAGCGGCTTTAGCGGCCAACTGGCCGGCAGCTTCGAACGGAGCGGCAATGTCGTGACCTTCAGCCCTCTGACCCCGCTGCCGGGCAACACCCAGATCAACATCACCGTCAACGGCGTGCTCGATCTGGCCGGCAACAGCAACAGCTATCGCTATCAATACTTCACGACCGGCACCGGCGGCGACACCACCGCGCCGCAACTGCTGTCCATCACCCCGAATGACGGAGCGCTGGACGTGTACGGCAACAACCCGATCGTGCTGACCTTCTCCGAATCGCTGAACCAAAGCACGGCCAACAGCAACAGCATCGGCCTGTTCGTCAACGGCGACGTGGTCAGACCTTCGGTCAGCTACTCGGCCGACAGCCGGACTATCACGCTCAACTACAACCTGCCGGCCTCGGCCCTGGTGACCGTCCTACTGACCGACGACATCAAAGACCTGAGCGGCAACCGGTTGGCCGACACCGTCAAAGTCTTCACGACCGCGGCGGCCAACGACACCGGCCGACCCAGCATCGCCACCGCCTTACCCGGTAACGGCGCCTACAACGTGCTGTCGAAAAACAAAATCGTGCTGTACAGCACCGAAGCGCTCAAAGCCAGCAGCCTCGCCGGTGCGCTGCACGTCTCGCAAAACGGCGTACTGATCAACGGCAACCTGCAACTGATCGGCGACGGCCGGACCCTGGTCTACACCCCGGCGCAAGCGTGGGCGAAAGACGCGCGGATCGAAGTGTTCCTGGACAGCACCGCCCAGGACCTAAGCGGCAACGCCCTGAACAGCTTCTACAGCTCGTTCCGGATCGAAGAAGACCCCGCGACGAAAGCCCCGTACGTACTGGCGCTGAACGCCGACGACGGCATCTCGCTGCCGCTGAATCCGGCGATCGACCTGCAGTTCAACGAAGCGCTGGATCCGACTACGGTCGACAGCAGCCGTTTCGTCCTGCGCAACTACTACTACGGCGCCGAAATACCGACGACGGTCAGCCTGATGAAAGGCAACCGCGTGGTGCGCCTGGTGCCGACGACGCCGTTGCAAGCCAACCAAGGCTACCAAATCGGCATCCGCGCCGGCGTCAAAGACGCCAGCGGGGTCGCGTCCACCTACAACAGCGACTATATCTGGTACTTTGCGACGGCCGCCGGTGGGCAGGAAGACAGCGTTGCGCCGCAAGTCACCGCGCTGAGCCCGACCGACGGCGCCAGCCCGGTCGGCATCAACAACCGCGTCTCGATCCGTTTCGACGAATCGGTCAGCCCGCTCAGCTTCCTGGGCGACGACGCCGACCTGCCGCTGGCGCAAGTGCCGAACTACGACGCGCGCAGCTACTCGTTGAGCTTCAGCGACAGCAACCGGCAAGTCAGCTACCTGCCGCACGAACCGTGGCCGGTAGACAGCGAAGTCACGCTGACGGTGGATAGACCGCAAGATTACGCCGGCAACACCGTGACCAGCCGGAGCAGCCAATTCCACACCGGTAACGGACCGGACACCGCCTCGCCGAGCGTCGAAGAATGGAGCATCGCCGCCAACGCGACCAACGTGCCGGTCAACGCCATCTTCAAAGCGCGGATGAGCGAAGCCATCGACCCGGTCACGGTCAACGACGGCAGCTTATACCTGTACGACAACACCACCGGCCAGCACGTCCCGGCGACCCGTAGTCTGAGTAGCGACGGCCGGACCCTGACCTTAGTACCGGAGCAAGCCCTGGCGGTCGGCCGCAACTACTACTTCTACGTCTACTACGTCCAAGACATGAACGGTAACAACGCCTACCAAACCCGCTACTTCACAGCGGCGTTGGTGGCGGACACCACCGCGCCGAACATCGTCGGCTACAGCATTGTGGCGGATCAACCGGACGTACCGACGAACGGCGTAT
>NZ_JBYMAP010000364.1:0-2674 GCF_057766305.1 Methylomonas sp. BG-2
CTGAGCATGTTCGCCGAAACCACCGCCCAAAGAGATCAATGCAATATCCCGTTTACGGTCAATCGTCCACTTGCTTGGACTGATTGGGTCTCCATGCAATGGATGCTTGATTTTGCTAAAATCGATGCGTTGTTTATCCGCTTCGGGGATGTACTCATTTACAAAGGTCATGGCGGCGTGCTCCTGTTGAAATTGTTCAAATCTGTTGCTGTTGTATTTTGCTGAATTTACTGCTGCTGTCATACTGCTATCCTCCAACTTGTATCATTCGCCGCCGTGCCGGCGGCGGGCAGGCCGTTGACTGTCAGGGCGAGGCCGGCATAGGCGCCGGTGAAGGTGGTGGGCAAGATGCTGATATCCGACCAGGCCTTGAGGTTGGGATCGATCAGGGCTTGCTGGGCGGTGACAGCGCTGGTATCCAGGTGATCGGTAAACCGGCTGTGGAAGGTGTCCTGAATCAGGTTGATGTCGCCCAGGTTGCCGCCGACCTTTCTCGAAGTTAAGCCGATAACGATTGGGATCAGGTTTTTCCAGTGAGGCCGGCTGGTGAATTCGGACTGATGCCGAGCGTGGTGGTCGCGTGGGCAGGCATAACCTTCCCTGTCGTTTGTCGATTCCCTTCGTGCCATCTGTTAGTCTCTAAACTTGGTTGCCGGTGGGGTTGTGGTTTTAGCCGCGCATCTAAACGATGACAATCGGCGTTAGCTAATTGTCGCAAATCGCTTTTGTGAACAGACTTGTCCTTAAGTCCAATCGGGCAATGCGATACGGCTATTCGCTTTGTCGCGGATCGCCCGCTTGCTCGGCGTCAAATTGACTGGGCTTCCATAACGCCCGCCCGTTTCAGAACATACCAGTTTGTGTGCGATGCCGTACAGACAGAGCATTATTTGGTTTGTATCCTTATAAAATTGATTCATTAGGTGGCAGACGATGTCTTCTTCCTGAACTCGCTTACAGATAAATCCCGATACTAGATGCATCGTATTGTTGGGATTCATGTTCCTTACGTCATCCCAATCTGCTGGTTATAACGCTTCCGGCGCCAAATCAGAAGCAGCAGCACTTGGAATCGAACCGCCATAAGAGTTGAATCGCCCCGGAATTCTCGGAGGCTTTGGTTTGTGAGTCATGCCGCCTTAGCAGACTCGGTTAGTTGCTGATAATACCTAGCCTCTGCTTCAGCGGGTGGGATGTTACCAATCGAACCTAACAGCCGTCGATGATTAAACCAATCCACCCAGGTCAAGGTGGCCAGTTCGACGGCTTCGCGGTTCTTCCAGGATTGCTTGTGAATCAGCTCGGCTTTGTACAAACCATTGATGGTTTCGGCCAAAGCATTGTCATAAGAGTCTCCCACGCTGCCCACCGAAGCCTCAACGCCAGCCTCGGCTAAGCGTTCCGTATAGCGGATCGAAATGTACTGAACGTCGCTATGATGGATCAGGCCGCCACCCCGCGCGGGTTGCCGGTCATGCAGCGCCTGCTCCAGCGCATCCAGCACAAAGGCGGTGTGCGCGGACGATGACACTTTCCAGCCGACGATGTAACGGGCAAACACATCGATCACGAAGGCCACGTAAACAAAGCCCTGCCAGGTTTTAACGTAGGTAAAATCCGCGATCCACAAAGCATTGGGTCGCTCGGCGCTGAACTGCCGGTTAACGTGATCCAGAGGACAGGCGGTGTTGGCATTGCTGATCGTAGTCTTGATGGTTTTGCCGCGCCTGACGCCTTTCAGCCCAAGGCGTTTCATCCGACGCTCCACGGTACAGCGAGCAGCGGCAATACCCTCTCGCTTTAGCTGGCTCCAGACTTTGCGAGCGCCGTAGTTCTGGAAGTTCTCATCCCAGACTCGGCGAATCTCCTGGCTCAATACCTCATCTTGCTTGGCGCGGTTGGAACGCAATTCAGGATGGGTTTGGCGTGCGGCGTGCCAGTAATACGTCGACGGGGCAATCGGCAATACCTAGCAGATTGGCTCGACCCCGTACGCATCGCGATGATCATCGATGAACGCTTTCATGGTTTGAACCGGCGGTCGAGCTCCGTCTGCGCAAAATACGCGGACGCCTTGCGAAGTATCTCGTTCGCTTGACGTAATTCACGATTCTCGTGCTCCAAGGCCTTTATTCGCTCCGACTCACTAAATGGATGGGACTTGGGGTGCTCCGCGGACGGCTTCCGAACGCCTCAACCAGCTACGCAACGTTTCCGCCGTTCAGCCAAACTTGGCCGAGATCGATTGAATCGCCGCCCATTCTGAGGCGTGTTCGCTTTGATGCTCTCGCACCATTCGGACGGCACGTTCCCGAATTTCCGCGGAATATTGCTTTACGGTTTTCTCTTTCATTGCTCCATTCTCTCAAAGGTTGGAGCCTCCGAGAAAACCGGGGCGATTCAGTATATCACTATCGTGCGACATGACATTCAAAGGGACAACGACTCACTTTTATGCAGAATCCAAAAAACATGCTTGCATCCATTACCGGCAACACCAAAATACTCGGCGTAATAGCCGACCCGGTCAGCCAGGCCAGAACGCCGGTCATGGCAAACACATTATTGGATGAACAGGGACTCTTGGGGCAATCCTCTCAACTTAAGCCAATTAGCTAACAAATTCATTGGGTTACAGTGTGTTACGTGCTAAAATAAGCTGTAATTTATTGAG
>NZ_JBYMAP010000365.1:0-2674 GCF_057766305.1 Methylomonas sp. BG-2
CGATAGCCCAGTATGTCGAGCAGATCATGGCCGCTGAGCATCAATGGATCTCGAATCGACTCTCGTGGTTTTATATGTCGCAGACGTTTTGTCTGGCGACGCACGCGGTGCTGGTCACAGCCCAAAGCGTGCATGCGCGGCGAGATTTCGAGTTTTTGCTTTGGGCGATGCCGCTGTTCGGATTGGTGTCCAGCATTCTCGTGTTCTTCTCGGCGAAAGCGGCGGAGTCGGTCGCCTGTTCACTCGCGGAAGAGCGGGCCAGACTGACCCGGCGAATCAACGCCGCGGCGGGCGTCTCCATTCCGCTGATCGGCGCAACCACGCCCAACCGTCAACTCAATCTACGATGGACCCATTGGGCCGGCGCGTTGCCGTTGAACATCCTCCCGCCGGGTTTGGCGCTGATTTGGGCCATTCTGTTGGTGTTCCGATTTTCCTGCAAAGCCATGTGCGCCGGCTGAGCACAGCTGCATCTCGTCGTTTCGCGTCGGCTGAATCTCGACCACGCTAGCGGCGACGATCGCGCGGGTTATCGCCCTCGACCAAACCAAAGCGCCACTCAGTCACATTCGGCGCTAAATCATCAATACCAGGGGCGTTCCTACAAATGCCCTGCCCCACGGCCCGGTGACTTCGGTGCCGGCGCTTCCGAAATTGCGGCTCAAGCCCCTTCCGCGCCGCTGTTTTTCATGTTCCGGGGCAACTAGCCGTTCGCGATCGGCAATCGCCGGAAATAAGGCATATCCCTCAGCCTCCGTGATATGCCGCAGTTTTGTTTCGGCTAGACCGGAACGGCGCCTAGATGCCGGCCGAGAAAAGAGGCCAACACTAAGAAAACAGCCCAATAAAATCAATTAGTAAAGCGGCGAAATCCAAAGCAAAGCAGCTCTACGCTCTAACGGCATAGTTAATGCCTATTGAATGGCGCTAATGGCTATTTCCGTTAGTAACTTACGACTTCCCCTAAAAACGTCTTTACTCGAGTAAACATTATGACAACGAATACTTTAGGCATCGCCCCGTCTAGCACAGTCCGGCGACTGTGTTTCGGTGCCTTGGCGACAATCGCCGTGTCTGGCAATGCCCAGGCTTTGGAAGGCTCCATCGGCGGCATCGCCCATCTCAGTTACGATCAGGCGGCCTGGGCGACGCTGAAACCGCTGGAAAGCTATAGAAACGTAAAAAACCAGGAAATCTACGGCGGTCAACGTATACCCACCGCCGATATCGCCGGGCGGCGTTGGGCTTATCCGCAGTTGTTTGTCGACAATAGCGTGCCGGCCGCCTTACAACCCTGGTGGTTGGCAACCGATGCCAGGATTGCCGACGGTACCTCCAGTCCAGCGGCGGTCGCCGAATGGCGGGTGTTGGATCCCGCTCAGCAAGTCCCGGCGGCGCAACCGGCCGGCGGCTGGGCCATGGCGGTCGATTCGCTGGAGCCGGGCCTGGACGCCGGTTGGGCGGCGGGCTATCACCCCACCGATTTCGACCCGACCACCGGTGTCGGTACGATTGCGCTGGGCGGTTCGCTACGCCTGCATAGCGATTTCATCTCACCTTCCGGCGTAATCTGGATGCGCGGCCTGACGTTGGAGCATCGCGGCGAAACCGAGAGTTGGTATATCGGCAGCAATGCCGGCCCGGCGATCGGCACATTTTTCGAACTGATCGATCCGGTTTTCGGCATCAATCCGGATAACGGACTGTTGAGCATCGATGCCGATTTCAAGTTCGGCGACTCGCTGTACGCGCGAATATTCTTTCAGTTGGAAGGCGACACCCGCGTCGTTGGCCACTTCTCGCTTAATCCTTTGATAACGCCCACTACTCCGGTACCCGTTCCGGCCGCGGTTTGGCTGTTCGCTTCGAGCTTGCTGGGCTTGACGGGCATTTCCCGCCGGCAACGCTTCAGCCCAACTGGCCGTTACATCGCGCGGGACTAGTCCCTGCATTCCAACATGTCCATCAGGAACCATCATATGAAATTTACTGCTTTCAAGCCCGTATGGGCTTTCGGCCTGCTTGCACTCAGCATGGGGCCGCAAACCGCCGGCGCGGCGGTCGTCGCCACGGCTACCGCCCATTGGAACACGCTCGACGTGGAGATTATCGATTTATCCGGCGGACTCGACACCCCGCAATTTAGCTGGGTTGCGCCGTTTGGCAGTGTGAATACCAGTGCGTTCACGGATCAGGCGAATGGCGGCTCCGACAACCAAAGCGTCGAGGATTTCACCACCGAGCTTAGCTCCGTGAGTAGCAGCAGCTATTCCGGCAGCCACGCCGAGCGCGGCAACACGCTCGTGCAAGCCCAGGCCCAAAGCGATGTGCTCAGCGACAATAACGCGGTAGCCCAGGCCTCTAGCCAAGGCAGTTTCGAGATGCGCGGGAAAGGTATCGCGCTGATCTCGGTGGATTGGACCTTGGAAGTCAGCGGCGTGGACTTCGTCAATCAGTTATCCGCCACCGGCTACGCCAGCATCAACCTGTCAGGCAGCTACACCGACCAAAACGGCGCTAGTGGCGGCAGTAGCAAGAGCGCCTATCTCAGTCCATCCCAGGGTTCGGAAAGTCGAAGCGGCACCTTTCGCTTTTCGGTCAGCGGCGACGGCGTCAGTTTGGTCGCCGGTAATTTTGGCGTCACCACCGAGGCCAGCACTAGCGCGATCAGCGC
>NZ_JBYMAP010000366.1:0-2662 GCF_057766305.1 Methylomonas sp. BG-2
GCATTTAGCGGACATCGTGCGCGATCTGCTGACGCTGGCGGGTTCGGTGCTGGTGCTGTGGCTGGGGTCGCATTTGTTGTCCGGATCGGCGCAGGCCGCGCCGGCGATACCGCGCGCGGCCGTGGCGTATCGCGGTGAGCTGACGCGGGTGGCCCATGCCGAATGGGGTTTGGATGCGCCGGTGGCGGCGTTTGCCGCGCAAATTCATCAAGAGAGTGGCTGGAATACTCAGGCGGTTTCCCGCGTTGGCGCCCGTGGCATGGCGCAATTCATGCCGGCCACGGCGGTATGGTGGTGCCGGGTGCGGCGGCTGCCGGCCGAGGATTGCCAGCCGGCGAACCCGGTGTGGGCGATGCGCGCCTTGGTGGGGTATGACCGCTGGCTGTACCAGCGTACCAAAGGCGGCGAATTCGACCGCTATTGGGCGGCGCTGCGGGCTTATAACGGCGGCCTGGGCCATTGGCTGAACGAAGCGAAGCTGGCGCCGTCGCTCAAGCGCGCCGAGGTGGACGGCGTGTGCGGAGCGGCCAGCCGCGCCGCCGTGCATTGCGCCGAAAACTTGGGTTATCCCCGGCGCATTCTGTTGACGCTACAACCGCTCTACGTCGCGTGGGGCGGTTTGGAAGCGGAGGTGGCGCCATGAGCTTATCGCCACGGTCCGGACCGACCCGCGTCTATCTGGCCGGCCCGATGTCCGGCATCCCTGATTACAACTATCCCGCGTTCAACCAGGCCGCCGATCGTTTGCGCGCGCTGGGGTACGCGGTTGAAAACCCAGCCGAGAATCCGGTACCTGATTGCGGCACCTGGGCTGGCTATATGCGGCTAGCGATCCGGCAAATGCTGACCTGCGACATGGTGGCGCTGCTGCCGGGCTGGTCGGTATCCAAGGGCGCTACGCTGGAAATGGACGTGGCGACGCGGATCGGCATGCCGTCGCGGATGGTGGCCGATCTGTTGCGGGAGGCGGCATGAATCCGCTGGCGCTAGCCGCGCTGATTGGGCTGGGCTTGGGTGCCGGCGGCGGCTGGTTTTTGACCGATGCGATCTTGAACGCGGAAATCGCCCAACTGAAAGCCGCCCAAGCGCAAGCCTTGGCCGCCGCCGAAACGCTGTATCGCGAACGCCAAGCGGCCGAACAACAACGCGGCGACGCGCTATCCGCGCAACTGGCGCAGACCGAATCCCAACTCACTCAACGCACCCTGGAGGTGACCCGTGCCGTTTCTAAAGTTACTAGTGGTCGCGCTTGTCTTGGCGATGCTGCTGTCCGCCTGCTCAACGGCGCCCCGCGTGACGATCCAACCGTGTCCGAAACCGCCGGCGCATCTGTTGCAGAGAGTGCCGCCATTGCCACCGATACCGACGTCGCCGGCTGGATCGGCAACGCCCAAGGCGAATACAAAACCTGCCGAGCCCGGCTCGACACCTTAATTGACTTCGAGACAGGAAGACCCGATGACCGAACAGCACAATAACAATGCCGCTTTGGCACAACAACTCGGTCATTTGACCGGCGAAATCCGGGCGATGCATCAAGCTGTGCTAGCCAGCATTGAGCATTTGCGAGAGGACATGCGGCGCATTGAGACGTCCAGCAATGCGCGCATCGACAGGCTAGAAGACAAGATGTCCGACCGGCTGGACGTGGTGGAAGCCAAGATCGGCGAACTGCAAAGCGAGGACAAACGCATCATCGAAACGGTGGCCAAGATCGGCGCCTTGGGCGGCGGTGCCGGCGGCGCGCTGGTGGCCGGGATGGTTGAGTTGCTGAAGCGGATGAGCTGAACGTGGCGCACACTCCGGAAACGCGAGCCAACGTCCGCCGCATGTACGTGGAAGGCATGGCGCTGACGGCAGCCGCCGCTTGCTGCAATGTCAGCTACGACACGGCGCGCGAGTGGAAGCGGCTGGGCAAGGAACGGGGCGACGATTGGGATACGGCTCGGGCTGCCTATCGCGTCAGCGAGCAAGGCATCGACGAGCTGAACAAGAACATGATCGAAGATTTTGCCCGGCTGGTGTTGACGACCACGCGTGAGCTGGACAACTCGCCGATTCCGGCCCACGAAAAAGCCGGCGTGCTGTCGCAGCTGGCCGACGCCCATGCCAAGTTCGCCAAGGCATTCAGCCGCATCAATCCGCAGTTTAGCGGGCTGAGCGTAGCGCTGGATACGCTGAAAACCGTGGTCGATCTGCTGCAAAAGCGTGACCCGCAAGCGTTGCGGGCCTTGCAGCCGCATATCGATGAGATTGGGGCGGTGTTGGGGAAGCGGTATGGTTAAACATAACGAGGAAAAGACATGAGTATTTGTATCTATCACGGCAATTGTGCCGATGGATTTGGAGCGGCTTGGGTTGTCCGCAAAGCCTTAGGCGACATCGACTTTATTCCCGCCAAATATGGCGAACAGCCTCCTGATATTCAGGGGGAAGACGTCGTCATTGTCGATTTCAGCTACAACCGTCCTGTTCTGCTAGAAATGGCCGAAGCGGCGAACAGTATTGTCATTCTGGATCATCATAAAACATCGGCCGAGGAACTGATCGACCTGCCGGCTAACGTCATAGCCGAATTCGATATGAACCGCAGCGGTGCGATGATGGCTTGGGACCACTACTTTCCAGATCAAACTCCGCCGCCATTACTAGCGCATATCCA
>NZ_JBYMAP010000367.1:0-2644 GCF_057766305.1 Methylomonas sp. BG-2
CAATTCACCGAAACGTTGTGTCGGACACGATGACCATCGGTTTTCATATGTCCTGATTGCGGTAGCCTTGAATTTGACGGCTAGGCCGGTCGGATGCGGTCCACGCGGGTAACAATTGATAGCGAGCCGCGGCGAAATCTCCAGGTCAATGGATGCTTTCGGTTTTTAGAACGCCGAGTAAATTTTCCGGATGCAATAATTGCTGTTTGATCTCGGCCGCGTGCCAATCCGGATGAAGTTGCAGTAACAAGGCTGCTAGCCCGGCAATATGCGGGGTGGCGAACGAGCTGCCGGTCATGAAGTCGTAGGAGTCGTGCGGCAAAGTCGTCAGAATATCCCGGCCGGGTGCCGCGATTTCGTTGTGATTGGTGTCGCGGCTAAGATCAAGTTGATTCACCGCGATGACGCCGGGGATGTTGGCTGGAAAGCCGCCGGACAGCGGGTCGCCCGGCACCGCGGCGATGACGACGATATTTTTGGCCAGCGCTTTTTCGATCAGCATTTTCAGCAAGGGGTCTTCCGGTCCGCTCAAACTGAGGTTGATGATCCGGCTGCTCATTCGTATCGCTTGATTCAAGGCCAGCGCCAGCGTGAAGCTATTGCAACGGGCGGCCAGCGCATTGGGCTGTTCCGGCCAACACGCCCGTAGCACCAGCACTTCGGCGGCCGGAGCAATGCCGGCGATCCCGATGCCATTGTTAGGCCTGGCCGACAACACGCCGGCCACAGCGGTACCGTGCATGTCGGCCAAGTTGTGGTCGCCAGGTTCCGGCGCCAGATTTTCCGAGTAATCGATTTGGCCCTTTAAATCCGGATGTTCCAAGTCGACGCCGGTGTCGATTAACGCGATGCGTATGCCTTGGCCGGTGGCGCGCTTATGCCACTCTCCGATATTCAAGGTGTTGTATGCGGTTTGTAACGGCAAATACGGGTCGCTGTAAGCCAGGTCCTCGGCCGGCTGATCAGCCAACACATGGAAGCTTTGCATCGCTTGTACCGAGCCGACGTCGCTGTCGTTTTGCAATGCGCTGATGACTTGCTGCAACGGTAGTGAGCTCGGAATTTCGTAAACCACGCAACTGACGCCGAGTTCTGTCACCGGCCACTGGGCGACGAAACGCAATTGGTGGCGTTCGGCCAGTGTTAGTGCGATACGTGCGCTCCATGCCGAATTGCCGTAATCACCGCGTGTCCGATAACGATCCTGAGAATTGCCGGGCAAATCGCGCTGGATGGTGCGGTCGATAAAGGTTACTAGAATCCGCCTTTCCTGATCGGCGCGCCGGTCACCGAGGTTCGCGAAGTCGATTTGATTCGCGCAGCCGCATCCGAGAAACAGCAGTATCGCGAGTGTCGCTAAACGAATCGGACTCATGGTTGTATCACGGGCTCCGCCAGCAACACGTCGGATCGGCTCCGGAGCAGGGCGATGGCTTGCTCCAGATTCGGATCGCCATCCTCGGAATTCAGGCTCACGGTCAAGGCGCCGACACTATTGGCTTCGCCTTGTTGTTCGCCGTGTATATCCCGGAGCACGGCGGAGATTTCCGCCGACGATACGGTATTGGCAAATACTACTCGCAAGGTCGGCACCCCGAGTCCGGCGGGCTTTGCGCTCGCCAGGGTCTGGTAGCCATTCGTTCCGGTCGGCATGAACCGCCAACCCAGCGGTACTAAGGCCAGCAATATCGAGGCAGCGATTGCGTACCGGAGACCACGATATTGGCTATGACGGCTCAGGGGGTGGGGTGTCCGCGATTTTTTGGGTTGATCGGTGGTAGCGGCGGAGCCTACTGAGTTGTCGCGGGAGCGCAGTTTGGCGGAGAGATCAGCAAATGATGTTTCCGCGGCGACATCCAGATCGCTTGATTCGCTGACTGCTTGAGCCAATTTTTTTAGACTTTGCAATTCCCGGCGGCAGGTCAAACAGGTCCGAATGTGACGATCCACTAGCCGGTACTCCGCTTCCGGCAGACTGTCATTGGCGTACCACGGCAGCAGTAGCTGAACTTGTTGATGTTGGTTTTGCGTGTGGGTTTCGGCGTTCATCGGTTTTATCTCCCTGGCCTAGGCAAAGGCTTGCAGCTTTTTGCGGGCATGGAACATACGGGTTTTCACGGTATTCTCCGGACAGTCCAGTATTCTTGCGATTTCCTGGTAGGGCAGGCCATGGTAAAAAGTCAACTCTATCACGGCGCGCTGATCGGGCGGCAGATGGGCCAACGCCTGGTTTAACCAATCGGCGGTCTCGAAATTCTCGGCCAAATTGGCCAACGGATCGCCCAGCGTTTCGTGAAAGTCCTCAATGTCGAGATCCCCAGTGTGTTTACCGGCCTTGGATAAGGCCTTGAGCGCTTTGCGATAGGCTATACCGAACACCCAAGTCGAAACTTTACTTTCCTGATTGAAGCGTTCCGGTTGCTCCCAGATCAACAACAGGGTTTCCTGAATCAATTCTTCGATATTTTCCGGGTTGCGGGTGACGCGTAAAATAAACCGAAATAAGCGCGGATAGTAAAGTTTATAAAACGTCTCGAAGGCCCGCGCGTTGCCTTCGGCGATACGCAGCAGAATCGCCTGTTCATCGACGGGGTGTTCGGTCTGGTTCGGCATGGGGGGGGGTGGATTACGCACTGGACGCAGC
>NZ_JBYMAP010000368.1:0-2631 GCF_057766305.1 Methylomonas sp. BG-2
TGTTGGCCGGCAGGCGCGTGACTTGCCGGTGGGCCGGGTCGTTCGGATTCCACCACTCGCCGTCGGCCGGTCCCCAACTGCAGGAAATCACGTCCGCGCCGTGGTCCACCGCCCATTTGAAGGCGTTGGCTTCCTCCTGGGAACCAAGACCCGATGCCAGCCGGATTGGCATCAGTCGGGATTTGGGAGCGACGCCCGACGCGCCCAGCGTGCCGTTCGCGCAGGCCACGCCGGCGCAGGCTGTGCCGTGATCGTCCGGAAATCCGCGGTCTTTCGGCCTGGGATCGCTCGTTTTCACGGTCACGTCTACCGGCGAAACCACTTTCCCGGAACCGGAAAACTCCGGATGATCGATGTCCACGCCGTCGTCGATGATCGCAATCGTCACGCCTTCGCCCAACGACAGCGCGTGGGCGGCTTCAACATTGGCATGGGCGTCGATGGTCAGGCCGTTCACGCTGGTTTTTTTCAAATGCCATTGCTGCGGAAAAATGGCTTTACGGGCGCGCGGCCGAATCAGTTCCGGATGGCAATACTCCACATCGTCGCGCTGCAACAACTCGTTGGCAATATCGAATACCTTTTGTCCGGTGCCTTCGACGGCGCCAACGAAGTAGGCGTTGGTGGCGTAACTGACTTGTTCCTTGATTTTCAAGCCCAGGCCGGTCAACAGCGCGCTACAGTCGTCCGGATCGGTGCTGTCCACGAATTTGACGAACAAATTTTCGGTGTACAACACCGGCTCGCGGGTGCCGGGATCGATCAACACCCCACCGGCGAAGCGCACATCCGGCGCACCGCGCAGCGCAGCCTTCCGCTCGCTGACCGAGCGCGTCGTTGGCACCCGATACACTTCGACGCCGACATCGGGGTAGGCCACAACCAACACGCCGTCACTCAATTGCGCCGAGTTAGGATTGGGCACGGCCCCCCGGCTCTGGGTGATCGACCGGCCGCTCCGGGTCCGCACCGCAATTAAATCATCGCCGGATTCCAGATCGAATCCGGGTTCGTTTTTGTTACCGTAGTGAATGGTGGGCATGGTGGGCTCCTCTAATATCTATCGGGTACCGACGAGATGCTTGCTGAGCTAAGTTCGTTTAGTTGCAACTCGGAAATCGAAATAAGTTAGTTGCATTACCCAAGGGGCGTTGCAATCGGAAACACGGATTCTCTACAAACGCTATTGTCCTAGCCACTTGTTTTCCGTACTAGTACAAATGTACTGGGTCTATTGCGGGCCGTCCGGGGTTACAATCCGTTCATCAGGCTTGCCACGGGGATGAAGACTGTGAATATTTTGTTGATCGACGACCACTTCTGCGCGCGGGAAGGGGTGGCGTGTTTGTTGAAGCAGATTTATCCGGACGTGCAAGTGTTCGAGGCGGAGAGTTTCGCGGCCGGCTTGGCGATCGCGCGCGCGCGGCCGTTGAATTTGGTTTTGCTGGACTTGCAGTTGCCGGATTGCAGCGGCTTGGAGGGTTTGGCGCAGCTTAAGGCCGATTTTCCCGAGCTTTGCGTGGTGATGTTTTCCGGGGTCGGCGATCGGGATTTGGTATTTCAGGCTTTGAAAGCGGGGGCGATGGGCTTCGTGGTTAAGTCGATTTCCCGGCAAGGGTTTGTCGAGGCCTTGCGCGATCTGCTGTCTGGCAAGATCTATCTACCTGCGACGGTCACCGCCGATGTGCCGGCCGGCGACGGCCAAACCGCGAACGGTTTGGCGACGGTGACCGACCCGGCCAGTCTGGGATTAACGCCACGCGAGTTCGATATTTTGCGCTGGATCGCGCGCGGTTACAGCAACAAGCAAATTGCGCTGCAATTGGCGATTCAGGAGCAAACCGTGCGCAACCACTTGCGGCCGATTTTTTTGAAGTTTGGCGTAACCCGGCGCACCGAGTTGCTGGTCAAGCTGTTTGTGCGAGGGATTGTGTTTGGTAAGCCGGGAGTGGGCAATAGCTAGGCTGATCCGGCGCGTCACCCATCGTGCGCAGCATCGCTTCCATCAGCGCCTTGGGATTGGCCGGTTTGCGCAATAGGCCGGTGTTGGCGGGCCAGCGCGCCTTGTCGGGTTCGGAGATGCCGCCGGCCGATAGGATCAGGACCGGCACCGGGCCGCAGTCGGCGTGGACGGCGGCGATGATGTCGTGGGCGGTTTCGTGTTGCTTCAAATAAAAGTCGGTAATTAACAGATCCGGAATCGCCAGATTGTCGGCCAGCGTCATTTGGGTGTCGGCCAACGACGATGCGGTTTGCACTTCGCAGCCCCAACTTTGCAGTTGGCAAGCCAAGCCATCCAGGGCCTTGGCGTCGTCGTCGACGATCAAGACGTAGCGGCCGCTGAAGTCGCCAACCACCAGCGGCTCGTTGGCTTTGATGTCTTGCTGGCGGGCAATCGGCAGATAGACTTGAAAATCGCTGCCGACGCCAAGGCGCGAATACAAGTCCATGCCGTGATTCGGCAAGTACTGAATCATCGTGGACGCATAATACAAGCCTATCCCAAGCCCCTGGGTTTTGGCGTCGTTTTCGCGCCCGAGCTTACCACGCACCGCGTCTTCGAAGATTTTTTCGCGCAGTTCCGCCGGTATGCCCGAACCGCTGTCGCGGATATGCAGTTTTAGCCGGTCG
>NZ_JBYMAP010000369.1:0-2618 GCF_057766305.1 Methylomonas sp. BG-2
AACCGTCGCTCGATCACCCACGCTGAAATAACCTTGCCGGGCTTTCGGCTACGAACCGTCTTACTTCGCGCATTTCGGTCGAGTACATAGCAAACTCAGTTTGCGCGAGTCGAGCAAATTGATCGTGCCGTTGCGATCCAAATCCCTGGGATCGCTAGCACCACTCGCCGGTCTGTTTCGAGCAGCCAACACGATATTGAGGTCGAGCAAATCCACATCGCGGTCGTTGTCTTGGTCGCCGATCACCGTAATATTTTCGCAAGCATCGGGCAAATGATTTTGATTGGTGTCGCCGCTTTGGCGTTGCTCAATATCCAAGACGTCCGATTTGCCGTTGTTATTGCAATCCGGGAATACGTTCAGATAGTAAACGTCCTGCTCGCCGTTGTAGGTCGCGGTATAGGACACGTGAGCGCCGTATTGATCGGAAACCAGATGGCTGTAATCGCCGATTTTGTCGACGCCCAGCGGATAGCCGGACTGGGTGTTGAAGGTTGGGGTAACCGCTCGATTGGGGCTCCAGGTTACGCCGCCGTCCCATGAGTAGGAATAAAACAACTGGGATGTGCCGGCCTGAAGCTTTTCGCGGGTGTCGTACCAGACCGCATCGATTCGGGAATTGTTGGCAACGCCCAGCATTGGAAACCACTGAAAGGCGTTCCGATCCGCCGAATCGGTATTGACACGTTGCGGTGCCGACCACGTCGCACCGCCATCACTGCTGCGAATAAAGGTCACGTCCAGGCTATCGGTGCCGGGCGGATCAACCGGCGCGAGTAAGTAAATGTTGTTACGCAACGCGCCGACCGAATGATCGACGGCGATTTGAATATCGCCAATCGGTCCGGCCGGGTTGGGGTTGTTCGGGATCATGAAGGTGATCGGCGAACCGCCCATGTCGATGGCTTGCGTCGTGAAGCTGGGCGTCGCGCCGGGATTGCCCGCGTTCAACGAGGTGGCGAACAAATAACCGTCATAGACCAGTTTCGTACCCACCAAATTGCCGCTTTCCTTGCGGCCGGGCAAATACACTTCGCCATGGGTTCCGACGCCGATGGTACCGAATGACGGGTTTTCCGGCACGCTGACCGGATCTTCGTAACTCAGGCCGCCATCGACCGAACGGGTAAAACGCTTGTCGTCCAAACCTTCCCGCCAGTGTAAATAAATGTTGCCGTCGCTGGCGGTTCCGCTCCGATCTATGCCAATTCGGCCCTTATCCGCGCCTTCACCGTGAGCATAGACCGGTGCTTGCCAGCTGACGCCGCCGTCGAGCGATTTGAACACCTGCACGTCCGCCGCGAAATTACCGGTACTATCGTAATGCAGGCTCTGGTAGTAGAAATTACCCAACGAATCCACATCGACCATGATGTTGGTACGTTGTTCGCCCGGCGTCACCACGCCTTGAAAATGCCAGTGCTTGCCGCCGTCGTCGCTGTAGGCCCAGCCGCCTTCCCGGCTACCCGAAGCGATGCTGGCAAACTGCTTCCAGCCCGAGACCAGCCGGTTGGGATTGTTCGGGTCCAGCGCGATGGTAGGCTCGTGGGCCGCATCACCGACAATATTGGCGCCGGCCGCGTCCACGTTCATTTGAATGCTCGAATACTGTCCATATTGATACAGCGATTGCGCGCCGACGCTTCCCGGCGTCGCGCAGAAAGCCGCTAAAACGCCGAAACCCAGCCAATTGGCGGAAATTCGAAGCGACAAAGGCACGGTGTGACCAAGGCGAAGTTTCATCGCGCCCTCCTGAAGCGGCGGTAGCCGTTGATAGCGAATCCGGCGATTCCGGAGGCGAAGAACCAAGCCGCTGCGGGTAACGGAACGGCGGCCACTTGGCCGCAACCGCTGTAAGCGCCCACGCCTAAACAAAAATCGCCCATATCGGCCAACACGGCATTTTTGATAAAAACCGCGTTCTCGGGTGACAACAGCAAATCGCCGCTGAGCATCCAATCGCCGGTGCTGCTGTACTGAATCCGCAAATTACCAAGTTCGTAGCCCACCGCGCTAAACGAAATGTTGTTTTGCAAATACCAACCGCCCGGCGTACCCGAAATACCAAAAGCATCCCACATGATCTGCCGAGCGTCCGGGTCGTATTTCAGCGTGTAGTCGCCGTTCAACAACGTGCCGGAGAAATTTCCTCGAAACATCTCCACACCGGTCATACCCATGGTGCCGGTACCGGTCAATGTCTCGGAATCGATCGCGAAATCCGGCGTAGTGGCTCTGACGTAGCGCCCCGACACCTGGGCGCTCGGATTGGCGGCACTGACGGGAGTAATGTCATGCACCAGGTTTACGGCCGGAATTTCGACGCGGGTCGGATTGTTGTAGTAAAACGACGAATCGGTGCGGGTCGTGTAATCCGATTCCGTGGTGTCGAAATATTCCACCAGAAAATAACCCGGATTGGCGACTGAACCAAAGCTGGAAACCGCCAACGCGTCGCGGTCAAAGTTCATCGTGAAAGTGCCTCCGGAATTCGCATTTAACAGCGCGGCATCCGCCACCGGAACAAATCCCGCGGCGGCCAGCGCGAAAACGGTCGAAATCGCGGTCAAGTATTTTGGGCTTTCAAGGCGCGGACATGTCATCGGAATCTCCTATTA
>NZ_JBYMAP010000370.1:0-2612 GCF_057766305.1 Methylomonas sp. BG-2
CCATCGAAACCGTTTACCCTCAGGCGGTCGTCCAGCTCTGCATCGTGCATCTGGTCCGCAACAGCCTGAACTATGTCGGGTGGAAACTGCGTAAACCGGTGGCCGATGACCTCAAGCGTATCTACCAATCGGTGACCGTTGACGAAGCCGAACAACAGCTCAACGAGTTCGAGGCGCAATGGGGCGAGGCTTATCCATCAATCCCGCAAATCTGGCGGCGCAATTGGGATCGGATCATTCCTTTTTTCGATTATCCACCCGAAATTCGCCGGATCATTTACACGACCAACGCCATCGAATCGGTGAATAGGAGTCTTCGGAAAATAACCAAAAATCGCAGCTCGTTCCCCAGCGATGAGGCGCTATCCAAATTGTTCTATCTGGCGCTGATGAATATCAGTAAAAAATGGACCATGCCACTGCATGACTGGAAAGCCACCTTAAATCGGTTTAGCATTCAGTTTGAAGACCGAATGCTAGACCGCTAACCCAAACCCGTTTACACAAAATTCAGGACACCCTCGCTGGAATAAACAAAACAGGGCACACAGAGGCGCCCTTTGTCTAAAAACGTCCACTAAAACGTTTGCTTACAATACCTGCCCCCCCTCTAAAGAGGCAATTTAGTAAGAATCTTACATCCCTAAGAGTACGGCGACCGCCGCTCAACCAATCGTCCGAGGATTCAGGAGAATTAACCGATCCGACCACAAATTCTGCAACTCTTCGAATACCTGAATCCGATGCTCGTTAGAAAAACTCAAGCCGGACATCAGTTGCGCCAAAGTTTGCTTTCCATCCGCCGCCCGCAACAGGCGGTACCAAGGCTCCGACAAAACATAACGCCGACCAGCATCGTAGTTCCAAATAAAAAAGTAACTAAACCCGCGTTCGGCATTGCTAATGTACTTATCTTCGCGATTAAGTACGGCGGCTTTCGGTAACGATAAAAATAAGTCAGCTAATTCGCTATTACCCCAGGTTCTTTTAGTTATGAGATGATCTCCAACCACCAAGTAATCCAACCCGGATGTCAAATAACAAACTACAGCGTCATCAATACTATCAACAATGGGTTCGGCGTTATTGTTGAACGACGTATTCAACAAAATAGGAATACCCGTCTTGCGGCCGAAGGTTTCAATTAGCTCCCAATAACGCGGATTATCCGCCTTGTTGACCGTTTGCAGTCGAGCACTACCATCAACATGTGTAATAGCCGGCAATTGTTCCCGCCATTCCGGTCTGACATTCAACACGAACGACATAAACGGAAACTCGTCCTGTTTGCCAGGCACCTCAAAGAAGTCACGCACCCGCTCCGCCAATACCGAGGGCGCAAACGGCCGATAACTTTCCCGCATCTTGATCATCGCATTGATAGTTTCTTTATGCGACGCGACTCGAGGATCGGCAATGATACTGCGGTTACCTAACGCTCTTGGGCCAAACTCAGAGCGACCTTGCACCCAACCGATAACCGCTCCGTCGATAATCAGATCGGAAACCAGTTCCGAGCGAGCAGCCATTTTTTCGACAGTTACAAATTTTTGCCAAGGAGCCAGAGTATCGGCAACCTCGTCATCGTTAATCGGTGTTCCCCAATAGGCATGCGTAACTTTTTTGAATGGTAAATCGGGTTGCAATTGGTGAGCAACATAAGCCGCCGCACCGTAGGCGCAACCGGAATCGCCGGCAAACGACGGCACGAAGACTTCTTCGAACAAACCCGAATTCAAAATTTTGCCGTTCATGCTGCTGTTTTGGCCAACGCCACCGCTGACCGCCAAGCGGGTATGGCCGGTCAATGCTTGATAATGGCGAAGCACGTGAAAAACGATAGACTCTAACGCCTCTTGTAAAGCCGCCGCAAGATCCATGTGCACTTGAGAAAAAGCTTCCCCGCGTTTTCGCGGCGTTAAGACCTCGTACAACTCCAAAATACGGTCGGCATGAATGTGATAATCGCCGTCCGCTAATAATTCGTAAAAACGGCTAAGTTTGTCCCGATACACGACGGGGTTGCCATAAGGCGCCAAGCCCATGACTTTATATTCGTCGAAATCCTTATAACCCAGAAAGGCAATAACTTTTAAATAAAAATGTCCCAACGAATCGGCGACTGATTTAGTTTTTAGAACATTAAAATCCTTGCCGTTGGCATCGATAACCATCGAAGACACATCGTCGCCTTCGCCGTCTATAGTTAAAATCAATGCCTTATCAAAACCGGATAAATAATACGAACTTGCGGCGTGAGCCAAATGGTGATTGACGAAATAGAACTTATCCCCACCAATCGTTGCGCCGAATTCTCTTTCAAAGAGAAACCGATATAACTGACGAGCATCGGAAAAAGCGCTTAACTCTGGCGTATATAAGCTAAATTGTTTCAGTTTGTTATTTAAAAAACGTTCACTCGCATAGACAACAATAGCTGCTAAATCATCCCAAGCTACAGGAGCAGCCTGTAGGCATGTAGAAATGGCATTCGAACATAATTTATTGGTGTGCTTAATACGACCTAACCTTTCCTCCTCAATCGCATAAGCAACCACTTCATTTCTTAGCAAGATCGCCGATGCATCATGACCTAATCCGATGTAAGGCAA
>NZ_JBYMAP010000371.1:0-2604 GCF_057766305.1 Methylomonas sp. BG-2
GCGGTTTTGCCAGCCAGCCGCAAAATCGGCGGAGCACCGTTGATTGGAGTACAAACCTAGGTTTGTACTCCGGCGTCCGGTCCGCCGCTGCCGGTAGCTGGCTACGGATACGGCCGATTAGGCCGAGCTGTCTATCGTCAGGCGCAGTACGGTAGCCCTGCATGCTGGAATAGTAACAGTCGCGGCTAAAGCACTGCCTGCACGCGGAATTTGCTGTGTCGGAACCACGCCGTTTTCAGCGTTCGCCAAAAAGTTTGTCTACCGTGCGCCGCCCAACCGAAGCGCCTCCAGCCCATCAATCCCATCGGCTTCCGTGGTAGATTATCGGCACCATTTTCAAAGGAACTGCCGGAATGTCCGAAAAAGCCTTGCGCCGTATCGCCGAGAACCAGTTGACGCAAAATCCGGAGTTGGACTTGAGCAACTGCTATTTAGCCTATTTGCCGGACCAGCTTGAAGAATGCACTTGGCTGCAATCGTTAAATCTAAATTCGAATTCCAAGCTTGCCGACCTTACCCTACTGGCGGGTTTGACCCAACTGCGGCAACTTCACTGCTCCGCGACCCAAATCAGTGATCTGACGCCGCTGGCGGGCCTGATCCAGTTGCAGCAACTTAGCTGCTACTACACCCCAATCAGCGATCTGACGCCGCTGGCGGACCTGATCCAGTTGCAGCAACTTCACTGCTCCGAGACCCAAATCAGCGATCTGACGCCGCTGGCGGGCTTGACCCAGCTACAGCAACTTCACTGTTCCGGGACCCAAATCAGCGATTTGACGCCTTTGACCGGCTTACACAATTTGCATAAGCTGGATGTCAGTTTTACTGAAATTAGCGATCTTTGGCCGCTTGTTGGTCTTATTCAAAATCGAATACATGTATCTTGGGTTGGCGGCCCATTTGCTCCGGATCATTCCATTGATATCGTAGACTGCCCGCTAATCTGCCCGCCAGTCGAAATCGCCCGCGATTCGCCGCAGGCGGTGCGCGATTATTTCGAGGAATTGGCCGACGACGGCGAGCGGCTGAACGAAGTCAAGGTGATCTTCCTCGGCGAAGCCTCGGCCGGCAAGACTTCGCTGGTGAAACGGCTGATGAACGAAGCCTTCGACAGCCAGGAAAGCCAGACCCACGGCATCCGCATCCGCCAGGTGCCGTTTGAGATGAGCGACGGCGAGTGCGTCACCGCGCATTTATGGGATTTCGGCGGTCAGGAAGTGATGCATGCCACCCATCAGTTTTTTCTGTCGCAGCGTAGCGTGTACGTGTTATTGCTGAACAGCCGCAACGACGACCAAGCCGAAAAATGGCTGAAACATGCCGACAGCTTTGGCGGCCGCTCGCCGGTGTTGGTGGTGTTGAACAAGATCGACGAAAATCCGTCGTTCGAAGTCGAGCGCAAGAGCCTCGTCGAAAAATACCCGCGTATTCAAGGCTTTTACCGGCTATCGTGCGCGCAAGCCGAGCATCCGGGCTTTATCGAGTTTCGCGAGGCCTTGCGCCGGCAAATCGAACAGGCCGATACCCGGCGCACGCCGTTTCCGGCGCATTGGTTGGCGGTGAAGCAGCGCTTTGTACAGATGCAGCAAGATTACGACTACATCGAATCCGCCGAATATCGGCGGGTGTGCCAGGAACTGGGCGTCACTCGTCCGCTTAGCCAGGACGTGCTGCTGCAATTCCTGCACGATCTGGGGGTGTTGATCAACTTTCGCAACCTGCAGTACTTCGACACCCAAATCCTGAATCCGCTGTGGCTGACCAACGGCGTCTATCGCATCATCAACTCGGGCATCGTCGCCGAACGCGGCGGCTTACTGCGGGAAGCCGATTTCGATGCGGTAATCAACGACCCGCGCTACCAAAGCCACAACACCAACGAGCGCCCATTCGTTTATCCGAAGCACAAACTGCACTACATCGTGCGGGTGATGCAGGAATTCGAGTTGTGCTTCCCCATCGGACCCAATGATTTTCTCGTGCCGCAATTATTGCCGGCCAGCGCGCCGGACTTTCTGGCCGAAGGGGCGTTGCTGCGGTTTGTGATGCATTTTCCGGCGTTTTTACCGAACAGCGTGTTTCCGCGCCTGATGGTGAAGTTACAGGGCTTTATTCGCGGCGACGAACGCTGGCGTACCGGCATGGTGCTGCAAAAACGGTCGGTGTTTGATGCGCTGGCGAGAGTCCGTTGGGACAGGGAAGATCAACAATTATTGATCGACATTTGCGGTGCCGAGCGGCGGCGTTTGCTGAGCTATATCCGGGAAACGGTCAAGGAAATCGTCGCCGATTTTACCGGTTTGGATTTCGTCGAGCGGGTGCCGGTCCCGGATTGCGACGGCTACAAGGACTACGACGAACTGGTCGAAGCGGAAAAAGCCGGCGAAACCGAGATTTTCGTGAAGGAGCTGAGAAAGCGCATTCCCCTCGCCACGCTGTTGGACGGTATCGAAGAGGCGGCGATGCGCGATGAAAACCGGCAAGTGCCGGTCAAGGCCTTCGTGTCTTACTCGCACAAAGACTTGGCGTATATCAAAACCCTGCAAAGCGCGCTGTCGCCATTGGTGCGTTTGCAAAAACTTAGCCTGTGGCACGACCGCG
>NZ_JBYMAP010000372.1:0-2586 GCF_057766305.1 Methylomonas sp. BG-2
GTTTTGGCGGATTTTAAACGACGGCCATCCGCCGGCGCTGGCCGTCGTGGATTTTTGGTTGCCGGAAGGTGCCGCGCTGCCGTTGTTGGCGCAAATGAAACGGGAGCATCCGGCAACCCGGCTGCTGGCGGTCAGTGCCGACGACAGTGCCGCCGTGGCGGACAAAGTCCGCGCGGCCGGCGCCGACGGTTTTTTTCATAAACAGGAAGCTCCGGCTATTTTCGGCCGCGCGGTCGCCGCGTTGTTGCGCGGCGACGCTTGGTTTCCGAGCGGCCGCGCCGGTCCCGAGCCGCCGCCGAAGGAATGGCCGGTCACCGCCGCCGAACTGGGCTTGACCGTCCGCCAGGGTCAGGTGTTGGGGATGATACTGAAAGGCTTGCCGAACAAGCGCATCGCTTTGAACCTGTCGTTGTCAGAGCAAACCGTCAAGGAGCATGTCTCGGGAATTTTGGAACGGCTGGGCGCGCGCAACCGGGTCGAAGTGATTACCCAGTTGCGCGGCAAAACCTTGGACGAGCCTTGATGAATACCGCCGGCCGCGCGGCCGATTCCGCCCGAGTCTTGCGCTTCGAAGACGTGAGTTCCGCCGGCCAGGCCCGACTGCTGGATATGACGCATAACCGTTTGGTTTACAGCGTCAGCATCATCCCTTTCGTCGGCCTGCCCTTTGTGTTCTGGAAACATCAGCTCGACCAAAATGCCGGGGGACTGCTGGTCTGGACCTTGTCCTACTTGATCGCGGTGGTCGCCGTCCGCCTGCAACAACGGCGATATTTGCGCGACCGGGATCGGCTCGAACCGGCCGAGGCGGTCGCCAGATGGCTGCCGCTGATTTCGCGGATGGCGCTGGTTCACGGCGCCGGCTTGGCGGCGTTGGTACTGATCGTCTTAGGTCGGGTTCCGTTCGAGTACGTTTTGACGCTGTACATGAGCCTGGCGGCGATCATGGCGGCCAACGCTACCCATCAATCGCCGGTGTTCAGCGCCTTCAAGCGCTTCTTCGTCGCCAGTTGGGGCGGCTGCACGCTATTGACGCCTTGGGCGTTTCCCGAGCACTGGCATTTGGTTTTACCCTTATGCCTGAGTTACGTGTTGTCGATACACCGGCATTCCTCCATCGCCCATCGCTTCTTTTTGCAACAGATCAAGCTGGAGGAAGACAGCGCCCGGCTCGCCGAAGATTACCGGCTCGCCAAGGAACAGGCCGAAGCCGCGCTGCAAGCCAAAAACCGCTTTCTAACCACCGCCAGCCACGACTTGCGCCAGCCGGTGCATGCGATGGGTTTTCTGATCGAATCCATTTCCCGCCGCAATCGCGATCTGCTGCTGAGTCCGGCCTTGGACGACCTCAGGCAAAGCGTGCAGTCGGTGACCCAGATGTTCAACTCGCTACTGGATTTATCCAGAATCGAATCCGGTGCCCAAGCGGTCAATCCGCAGATTGTGGCGTTGGACCCGATGATGAACGATGTCGCCACGTTGTTTCGCGAAGAAGCGCGAGTCCGCCAAATCGACTTACGGGTGCGCGCCAGCGGCGGCCAAGCGCTGGTGCGCGCCGACCCGTTGCTGCTGCGCCAGTCGATGATCAACCTGATACAAAACGCGCTGCGCTACACCCAACGCGGCGGCGTGTTGTTGGCGGTTAGGCGCCGGGGTAACGGTTGGCGCTTCGAAGTGTGGGATACCGGCGTCGGCATTGCCGAAGACGACCGCCAACGCATCTTTTCGCCGTTCTTCCGTCCCGAAAATGCCTGGCGCATCGATAACGCCGGCCACGGCTTGGGCTTGGCGGTGGTCGCCCGTTGCGCCGATTTGATGGGTATCAGCCAGGGCTTGAGTTCGCGGGAAGGCAAGGGCTCGCGGTTTTGGCTGCAATGGCCGGCGGACGAAATTGCCGAACGGCGCGCGGCGGTTCGCGCTCGCGACTTCTCGCCGGCGGGGCGGGGCGGCCGTCTCAAAGGCCGCTGCTTGGTGGTCGATGACGAACCGCAAGTGCGCGGCGCCTGGCAATCCCTATTGGCGGCCTGGGGCGTGGAGACGGTCTGCGTCGCTTCCGGCGGCGAAGCTTTCGCCGCCATCGCCGGCGGCTTCGCGCCGCGGGTCGTGTTCTGCGATCAACGTTTGCGTTCCGGCGAAAGCGGTTTCGAGTTGTTGCAAGCCTTGTTGGAGCGCTGCCCAAACGCGGTCGGCGCGATGATCAGCGGCGAATTCGATTCCCCGGCCCTGCATCACGCCGATCGGGAGGGCTATCTGGTGTTGCACAAGCCGGTCGATCCGGATGCGTTGCATGCGCTGCTGAGCCGCTGGCTGCCGGCGGGCGAGGCGGTCGATGCCGAATAGCCGAACCACGGCCTGGATCGGCCTGACCGGCGCCATCTACTGGGGTTGGGGACTCTGGTATTGGCCGCAAGCGTCCCAGCCTTACGACGCCGTGCGGCAGACGATCAGCGAGTTGGGTCGGATTTCGGCCGACAACGCCGACCTTGTCAATCTGGCTTGGTCATTGCCGCTGGGGTTTTGGCTGAGCTGGGCGGCTTACCGGGCATACCGGAATGCCGGCCACTCCGCCGAGGCGCGGCGCGGCTG
>NZ_JBYMAP010000373.1:0-2579 GCF_057766305.1 Methylomonas sp. BG-2
CGGCGCAAGCCATTGCCGGTTCCGCCGCCGGATTGGCGCTTGCTGGCGGCCGAGGCCGTCGGTTTGGGCTTGGCCGCGGTGCTGGCGACCATGGTGGCGTTGGGCTATTCGGCGAGTTGGTTGTCCGGCTCTGGATTTTTTAGCAGCTTGCTGCCGTTTGCCGGCGGCGTTGTGGCGCTGATCGTGACGGCGGCCTTGTTGCTGATCGGCTGGTACCAATTGCGTGTGCCGTTGGCGCGGCGACTGGCGCAATTGCCGGCCAGTTTGGCACTGGTCCTGGCGCTGGGAATGCTGTGGTTTGTGTTCCACGATGGTTATACTCCTGTCTTCGGCCATTTCCGTACATTGGTCGGCGGCAAATCCGAGGCGGAGCGGGTGACGCTGGCTCATCAGGTTTATGCCGCCTACCGCCGCCACGAAATCGGCGGCCTGCAAAAACTGCTGCAACGCGCCGACGCCTACCGTGCGGCGATCCGCGAAGCCGCCGACGCCATCGGCGTCGACGAGCATCTGTTGTTGGGCGTGGCCGCCACCGAATCGTCGTTTTTGCCGCGCGACAGTCACGACGGCGGCAAAGGCTTATTTCAGATTACCGCGGTACCCAAGTTCATCAGCCGCCAGGCCGCCGATTTACTCGACGTGGCCGAACCGCAAGTAAACGATCCGCGCCACAATGCGTATCTGGCGGCAGCCACGTTAAAGCATTATCTCGCGGAAATGCGCGGTGACTTATTCCTGGGTTTGCTGGCCTACAACATCGGGCCGCGCAACGGCGGCTTGCGTTTCATCATGCAGCAATACGGCGCGACCGACTTCGTGACCATGCAGCCTTATCTGCAAACCCTGCCGCGCGATTATCCGATCCGGGTGTTGTCCTACGCGCTGGCTTTCAAATTATGGCAGCGGGACGGCAAATTGTTGGCTTACGAAGAAGGCGACAATGCCATCAAAATCCAGCAGGTCGGCATACCGGGCTTTTAACGGCATGGGGCGGAGGCGCGATTCCGAGCGCGGGCGTTGACCTTTTCGTGGACCCGCCCGCGCCGGGTCGGGCGCACGATCAGCCTCGGTCGGCGATTAAACAGCTCCTCGGCATCCGTCGCCGAACTAGTGATATGTATATCGGGATAGCCGCCACCATCACCGTTGGCGGTTTGAACGCAGACTGCCGTTTTGCCGCCTGTTCCGGAGCTTGCATGCTGGCTGGAATCCTGGAGCAACGGTTAAGGCAGGCGCCTCACCACCGCCACCGTCATAATCTGGCCTGATTCTTTCAGTATAATGCCCGGCCTTACGACACTTTAGAGGATACCACCATGCTCGACGCCACCTGGTTCAGCGAAGCGCAAGAGCCATCCGGCTCCGCCTTTTCATTGAAAATCAAACGCAAGCTGCACGAGGAGCAATCCGAGTTTCAGTTTCTGGAAATCTACGAAACCGAACAGTTCGGCAATTTGATGGTGATCGACGGCTGCACGATGGTCTCGACCCGCGATAATTTTTTCTACCACGAGATGATGAGCCATCCGGTGCTCTACACCCATCCCGATCCGAAAAGGGTCTGGATCATCGGCGGCGGCGATTGCGGGACGCTACGGGAGGTGTTGAAACACCCCAGTATCGAACAGGCGGTGCAGATCGACATCGACGAACGCGTCACTCGCTTGGCGGAAATTTATTTTCCGGAGCTGTGCGAATCCAACGGCGATCCGCGCGCCGACCTGAAATTCATCGACGGCATCCAATGGGTCAAGGACGCCGAGCCTGGCAGCGTGGACATCATCATCGTCGATAGCACCGATCCGGTCGGCCCCGCCGAAGGTTTGTTCTGCGCGGATTTTTATAAGGATTGCTTCCGAGCCTTGAGCGAGAACGGCATCGTCGTTCAGCAAAGCGAATCGGCCTTGCTGCACATGAAAATCCTGAAAGAAATGCGCGCGGAAATGCAGGCCGGCGGTTTCGGCAGCCTGCAAACCATCTTCTTCCCGCAATGCATTTATCCGTCCGGCTGGTGGAGCGCGACGCTGGCCGGCAAGGGCGATCTCGCCCAGTTCCGCGAAGCGGATGCCGCCGCGAAACCGTTCGAGACCGTTTATTACAACAGCGACATCCACAAAGCCAGTCTGGCCTGCCCCGAGTTTTTCAAGAAAGCCTTGGCCTAACACCGGCCGGCATCCGCCATTCCGCGCCGGTCCCGAGTGGGGCCGGCCGGCCGCCAGCCACATTCAAGTCGTCGGTTCGGCCGCGCGGCGACGGTCCGTTTATTCTTTCCTGGCCTCTTTGTACTGCCTAACAGTCATCAAAGGCAGTTCGCGGCATGACAAAGTAGGCGAGGGGGTTTTAGCCGCGATTGATGGCGTTCCGGCACCGTTATGTCCGCGTTTGGCCCAACCACTTTCATCGGCAATACGCTGATGGAACAACCGCGCTGGTTTGCGCCATTCGTTATCGGCCTGGAACGCCGAGACGCCGAATCGCGACCTGTTGCGCCAGGATGCCAAGGCAATGCCCGCTCATCCCGGTTTTCAACGAGCTGGCCAACAGTTTGCCTTGAATATGTTGGAGGCCTTTGAAACGCC
>NZ_JBYMAP010000374.1:0-2572 GCF_057766305.1 Methylomonas sp. BG-2
AACGCGTTGGGCGACATCGTGGCGCGCGTGACCAATGACATTGCCGCCATCCAGCGTTTTTTTCGAATTGCCGTTCATCAATGGCTGAGTCTAATCAGCATCGCGTTGATCGCGCCGGCGTTCATGTTCCGGCAATCGCTCGAAAGTCTGTCGTTCGTGATCCAAGACCGCTTTTTATTTACGGTGATGATTTCCGAAAGTATTTCCTTCGATGATCCTAACAGACCACCCGACACGATTTGGGCCGCTGCCGCTCAAATAGCGGAAACCATCGCCGGGTTCGATGCCGGCTTGGCGACCTTGGTGGGAGAACGCGGCGTCACCTTGCCCGGCGGACAGAAACAACGGGCCGGCCTGGCGCCGCGCCACGGGTTGACGGCGGCGTGATCAAAAGTGCATTCTGATCTGAAATTGATCATTTTCCGGAGGCCCAATGTCCGAAGTCACGTTAAACGGCGCTTGCCTGTGCGGCGCCGTGCAATTTCAAGTACACGGCCAGCCGCAACGCTTTTACCACTGCCATTGCCAACGCTGCCGCAAGGCCACCGGCACCGGCCACGCCAGCAATTTGTTCATCGGCGATGCGACGCTGAGTTTTACGCAAGGCGAAGGCTTGCTGAAACGCTTTAAAGTGCCGGAGGCGCAACGCTTTGCCCGCCAGTTTTGCAGCGAATGCGGCGCGGCGGTGGCCCGCTTCGTACCGGAATTGAACGGCGTGGTGATTCCGGCCGGCGCGTTGGACGATGCGCCGCCGATCCAGCCGCAAGCGCGGATCTTCTGGGATTCGCGCGCCGATTGGTCTTGCGACGGCGACGATTTACCGCGTTACGCCGAATATCCGGTGTAAGCGCCGTCCGGCGGTTTAATCCAAGCGGCGATGGGGATGGTTCTCGACGAGGTACGCTGGGGCATGATCGGCTGCGGCGCGGTGACCGAACGCAAAAGCGCGCCGGCCTTCAACAAGATCGAGCATTCGCGGCTGGTGGCGGTGATGGGCCGCGATCCCGCCAAGGCGGCGGATTATGCGGCGCGCCACGGCGTGGCGCGATGGTATGCCGATGCGGAGGCGCTGCTTGCCGATCCGGCAGTCAATGCCGTTTATATCGCGACGCCACCGTCCAGCCACGCCGACTACGCGATGCTGGCCTTGCAAGCCGGCAAACCGGTCTACGTCGAAAAGCCGATGGCCTGCCGTTACGCCGAATGCCAGGCAATGAACCAGGCCGCCCACCGCGCCAGCCTGCCGCTATTCGTGGCCTATTATCGGCGCGCCTTGCCGTATTTTTTGCAAGCTAAAACGCTGCTGGATGCCGGCGCGATCGGCACGGTATTGGCGGTCAACGTTTGCCTGGTGCAGTCGCCGCGCCCGGCCGACCGCAATCCCAACCGCTTGCCGTGGCGGGTAAACCCGGCCGTGGCCGGCGGCGGTTACTTCTTCGATTTGGCCTGCCATAGCTTGGACCTATTGGACTTTTTACTGGGCCCTATCGCCGACGCCCAAGGCCGCGCCGAAAATCGCGGCGGACTTTATCCGGCGGAAGACACCGTCGCCGCATCGTTCAAGTTCGCCGGCGGCGCGCTGGGCACGGGCTTCTGGACCTTTGCCGCCGCCGACGCCAGCCGACGCGACAGCGTCGAAATTCTGGGTACTGCCGGCGCGATCCGCTTCTCGACCTTCGCCTTCACGCCAATCGAGCTGGAAACGCCAAGCGGCACCCAACACGACCTGCCGCCGAACCCGCACAACATCCAATACCACCTGATTGCCGCCATCGTCGCCGAACTGCGCGGCCAAGGCCGCTCGCCGTCGAACGGCACCAGCGCCGCCAGAACCAACTGGGTCATGGATAGGATCATTGGGGTTGGCTGACGACAGAAGTATGTTGATTTGGGTTGGCCCGACCATTTTGATCGGCTTGAGTTTGCCAATAACAACCGTCCGGATATAGCCCCGGTTGGCCCAACCTTCGAGAACGCCGAAAGGGATACCGGTTAGCTCGCTGAAGCGTTCCCGGTGCATGACCGGGACGAAGGCCGACAAGGGCCATTGTTGGGCTTGTTCCATGTTTTCGGGCATTTGGGTTACTATGATTAGCGGTTTGGTAACACTAACGAATTCTTAAGTAAATAATACTATTTACTTTTAGACCGTCAAGTAAAAAGTATCTATTACTTTAACGACTAGCAATGATCCGAGAACGACTCATAGAAGTAATTACAAAAAAAGGCTTGAATAACGAAGACTTAGAAGCGCGCACTGGTATCAAGGCCAGCACGTGGGGAAATCTGAGAACCAGGAAGCAACGAGCCAATGAAGACCATATCCGAGCATTCAATGAGCTTTGGCCCGAGTACGCCTATTGGCTAACAAACGGAAAGACAATTCCAGAAGCTGGACAAATCAGCCCAGAACTGGAGGAAGCCAGGCAAAAACTAGACAGGGCTGGGTAACTGCGGCTAAAACTTTAGCAAAATGGAATCGCTGTTATTCAGCCAGGGAAGAATAAACCAGAAGGCGACTGACCCTACGCGAAGATAAGTATCAATATGAAACTATTAAGAACTCTAATAT
>NZ_JBYMAP010000375.1:0-2555 GCF_057766305.1 Methylomonas sp. BG-2
CTGGTGTCGCTTTTGTCCGTGCCGACACCTTGGTCGTAGAACGTGTATTGATGGGCGCGGTTGGACGTGACATCGACGGCTTTATAGGTTTTATAAACGTTGCTGTCCGAGCCGTAACCGCCTTTATTGCCGGTGCCGTCGGAACAGAGCACGATGTTTTTTGTAGCCATAAAATACCTCTCTTGAATGGGCGGATGCGCCGTTATTATTATTGGCCGAGGCCTTGCTTAAACTGTCCGATAGCGGGATTTTCGACTCGGCAACTTCTTTGCCGAGGGCTTATAAATTCTTCTCGATGTTTTGAATATATTGGTCCATAAAATGATGTTCGATAAACGACGGGATTAAATCCAATTTCTGGTTAAGCGAGCCTTTAATCCGTTCCATGAATTTAAACCAATAACCGACATCCTCGTGCAATTTGCCCTCCGAGTCGAAGAAGCGAATGCTGCCGCCTTCCTGATACTGGTTTAGCCGGTCCGGCACGCGCGGCACGATGTCGTTATCGTTAACAAAGCGGAAATAGCGCGGTTTCAAGGCTTGATCCAGTTCGCCGACAAAACGGCGGTCGCCGACCCGAGGCTGGCCGAAGGTGTACAAACCGTTGATCGACTTGTAGATGCGTTGATCGATGTCCAGCGTTAGGCGCGCCGCCGCCAGTACCGCCAACGCGCCGCCCAGGCTATGCCCGGTCAGCCACAACGATTGGCCGTATTGATGCACGCTTTCCAGGGTGTCGATCAAGGTATCCCAAATCGCGTCCAGCGCGTCGTCGAAACCGGTGTGAATCCGGCCGTGCGGGGTTTCGCGGAACGCCATCTTGGCGTCGGCGCACCAGTCTTCCGGTACTTTTTCGGTGCCGCGAAAGGCAATCACGATCACGCTACCGCTATGCGCGATAAAGGCCTGGGTATCCTGGCGCGAACCGGGAATCTTGCTGCCGTCGATGAAGCGGCCGTTAAAGCCTTGCACCGACAGTTTGTTCAAAACCTCGGCTTCCTTGGCATAGGCCAATCGGGACGCCAGTGCCAGCGCGTAAGCGTTCGGCAGCGAAAATTGGGTGTTGTTGGGTTCGATGGTGAGTTGTTTCATGGTCTGTCCTCCGGTTGTTAACAAAAAACGCGGTAACCCGGCGGCGAGAGGCTTGCCAGCCGGTCTACGGCTGGGAATGCGGCAGTCAAAATGCGGGTTTCTGCCGTTTATTCTAGCCCCCGCCGTTTCGGTAAATGAGCCGGTTAGGTTCCGCCCAATCACGTCAAGCGTGCAACTGCTATTGGAATCGGTCCGGTTTGGCCCTCGCTTCCAAATCCGTAACCGCTAGATCGTTATCAGGTCTCGAGCTTCTCCTAACTCTGGGTTGTCATTCCGGCATGGACTGCCGGAATCCAGACACCATGGATGGTTAGAAGCTGTCGCTATCCGGGGCACTGGATACCTGCTTCCCGGCGGGTATGACAGTCTTTCTTCCAATCTGACCGTTGAACTAGGATAAAGCGTAAATTCCGGCGCAAAAGTGACCAAATCAACTGGATTTCGCGGCGCGGTTCACTCGCTTGGGCTTGCCGGTCGCGCTAGTCGGTCCTGGTGCCGCCAGATTCCGGCTCGGATGCGCGAATACTAGCTCAATTCCAAACGATACCAACGTGCCGATGTCCCGAGGTGCCTTGTCCTCGATATGCAAGGTCCAGGTTCCCGAACAATCCTTGCCCAATAGTTTGGCGAGGTCGGGAGCGGTGCTTTTGTCATAGGTTCGCTTTAGATTTTTGGTGGCGCCGCCGGCTCGATTGTGCAATACGATCGGCTTTACGCCTGTGCCGGCGGGCGGTAGCAGCGCGATCAGTAAATCGCCGATATAGCTATGCTTGATGTCCACCGACACCGCGATCGCGTCCACCGGCGCGTTGTCGGCGACGGCCAGCGTGAACTCAACCGTCCGCATATCCGGTATTGGCGCATCGAACACCCGGCTGACGTTGACGCTGTTTTGGGGTTGCGGTTTGGCCAAATTCACCGCCGTCAGGGCGTTCAATCGGCCGTAGCCGTATTGGGGGCTATGGCCGTTGGCGTCGTAATTGCCTTGTTGCGGATCGATGCGGTCGCAGGCGCGTTTGAATAATTCCTTGACCTCGAACCACTTCAAATTCGGATTGACCGCCAGCACCAACGCCGCCACGCCGGCCGCGCCGGGGCAGGCGCTGGAGGTGCCGCCGAAGCTGTTGGTAAAGCTGCCGCCGACATCGCCGTCGGCGACGTTGCCGGCGTTGTAGCCTTTTTGGCCGAGCCGGTCGGTGGTCCAAATCCCCGGCGTTAACGGTTCCGGATGGTTCAGCTGGGCTAAGCCAAGGTCGCTGCTGGGAAAAGCGCACCAAACCGCGTGGCCGAAATCGCTGTAAACGCTGCGCTTGCCCTGGTCGTTACAGGCCGCGACCGCCATCAGTTTGTCGTAACTGGCGTAGCCGTCGTGATCGACCGACTCGTTACCGTTGCCGGCCGCGAACAACACCACGCAGCCCTTACCGCCCCGGCCGTAGCCGACCGCGTAGTCGATTGCCAGT
>NZ_JBYMAP010000376.1:0-2521 GCF_057766305.1 Methylomonas sp. BG-2
AAACCAGCCAGATACAAGCCGACTGTCACGCCGGGCGTTTCCGGCCGCGCCGCGCCGAAACCCAACCCAATCAGGACACCTAACAGTGCCGCGATAAAAATCTGTTGGTTCAGCGACCTCAACATGATTGCCACCGTCCCATCCGCGGCGCGACCAGAATTCCAGCACCCAATATGCGCATCGAACCGCGGCAATCTCTAAATGATACTTGGCAAATGTGCGCTACGAATGTCATTCGCGGTTAAGCCGCATCTACTTTGCGCAGCTTTTCGACCAAGGTGGTTCGGCGCATATTGAGTAATTTGGCGGCATGCGCCACGACCCCGTTGCATTCTTCCAGCGCCTGACGGATCAATTCGTTCTCCAGTTCCGTGAGATATTCCTTTAAATCGATCCCTTGCTCGGGCAAGTGTATCGCCCCGACACCACCGGGTGCCGCCACGCCCAGACCCTGATGATCGACGGGACGGTAGATGTGGATTTCCGGGTCAGGCAAAGCCGCCGGTAGATGGTCCGGTACTTCATAGGCTTGAAATTTTTCCGGTAAATCGCCGGTATCGACCAACGCATCAGGCTTAATGATGGCCAGCCGTTCGATCAAATTCGACAACTCCCTGACATTCCCCGGCCAATGGTGCTGCGACAAGACCGCGATCGCGCGAGGACTCAGTCTGACGGAGCCGCGATTCTGAGCTTCCATGCGGCCGATCAGATCGTTTACCAGATAAGGAATGTCTTCGACGCGTTCGCGTAGGGCTGGAACTTCGATCGGGAACACGTTCAAACGGTAGAACAAATCCTCCCGGAACCGTTTTTCCGCAATCTCTTGCTCCAGTTGCCGGTGAGTTGCCGCTACGATACGCACATCACAGTGTATCGTTTTATTACTACCCACACGTTCGAACGTACGTTCCTGCAATACTCTCAACAGTTTGACCTGCATCGGCATCGGCATGTCGCCGATCTCATCGAGAAACAAGGTCCCGCCCTCGGCCAACTCGAACCGGCCTTGCCGGGCGGTCAACGCGCCGGTAAACGCGCCTTTTTCGTGGCCGAACAATTCGCTTTCCAGCAACTCGCCGGGAATCGCGCCGCAATTGACCGGTACAAAAGGCTTATCCCGGCGGGAAGAGCCGCGATGTAGGGCTTGGGCGACCACCTCCTTACCCGTGCCCGACTCTCCCAAAATCAATACCGTGGCATCGGACTTGGCGACTTGATCGATCAATTCGCGCGTCCTGGCGATCACCCTGCTAATACCGGCCAAGCCCTTATCGGAACGTGATTTTTTCGGTAACTCGGCAGGTTGAAAACTATCCAGCAATTGAATCAATTCCGGATAAACCGTGGGCCATTCCAGAGTCTTGGCAATTAACTGGTGCACCGGGCTCGCTAGCGCCTGCTGGCCGCCGGGCTCGGCCAACACCACAATCGGCGTTCGACTTGCCACGTCCGCGATAGACTTAATCAAAAACGCCAATTTATCGTTGGAACCGCCGACAAACACCACATCCGCCTCGCGGCATCGTTCCGGTGCCGTTTCGAACGCCTTCGCCGTAATGGTGTTTACCGGGTATTCCAAAAACTTGAGTACGGTTTCCACTTGCTGAACCCGAACAGGGTGGTCGTCAATCAGTAAAATTTCTGGCAAAGCCATGCGTTGATTCTCTGGAATAGCCTGACGGTACGATTTAGGGTAGGAACGGTCTTTAAGTTAAGCACCGAAACCCCACATTGTCAAAATGCTGGTTTTTCAATTTATTGCAATAAATTGTTGAAGAGATTTGAACGATACCGGGGGCCAGCCCCGCAGTTACCAGGACGCGGAGACTTGACAAAAACTCCCCAGTAGAGAAACTAAGCCGATGTTCCACTGCCCAGAGCACCGTTGCCTTGAACGATATTTCCCTTAGTATACTCTTCGGTATACTGGTCGCTTTGTTGTTGACTTCAGCGTTTTTCTCAGCCTCTGAAACCGCGCTGATGACGCTAAACCGTTACCGCCTGCAACATCTCGCGAAGAAAAAGCACAAAGGCGCGATCAAGGCCCAAACGCTATTAAAGCGACCGGAGCGTTTGAACGGGCTGATCGCCCTAGTTTACCATCTGGGAATTGTTCTCACTGCTTCGCTAACAACCGTCATTGCGCCGCGTCTCGGGGGCGAGCCGCTGATCTTGCCGGCCTTGGCGATTCTAACCGGCTTAATCCTGGTTTTTTCAGTCAGTATTCCCAAAACCTTAGCCACCCTCAAGCCTGAAAATTTCGCATTCTTTTCCGCCTGGTTTTTTGTCCCTCTATTGAAATTACTTTATCCGGCGGTCTGGACCCTGAATTTACTATCCAGGTTGTTGCTGCGAATTCTCGGCGTCAACAGCACCAAAGCCGGCTTGGTGACCCGGGATAAGGAAGAATTGAAAAACATTGTCTCCGACGCCAATCATTCGATGCCGACCCGCTATCAAAATATGCTACTCAGCATCTTGGATCTGGAATCGACCAGCGTCGCCGACATTATGACGC
>NZ_JBYMAP010000377.1:0-2480 GCF_057766305.1 Methylomonas sp. BG-2
ACAGTTTAATTCAGAATGTCGGGCAACTTAGCTCTTGCACTTGCACTTGCAAGCCCTATCGATTCGGTCCTGAAACGCTTTAAGCATTCGTACCGAGCGCGAAACGCTTTTTGATCGCTTGCGTACCAAGAATCAGCGGCGGGGCGAAGCGCTTTACAACCCGCTTGTCTCCCGCCGGCACATCCTGTTTCGCGGCGGTAATTCTCCCCGGCTTGGAAATTGGCAGGCTTTGAAATTGGAACGCTGAAGTCCGCCAACTAATCCCGCAAATGCCCATCCCCCACCGCCACCCATTTGTAGGTGGTCAGCTCGTCGGGCCCGACCGGACCGCGCACGTGGAGTTTATCGGTACTGATGCCGACCACCGAACCCAAACCGTAATCGCCTCCGCCGGACAGACGAGTCGAGGCATTGATCATCACCGACGCCGAATCCACCTGCTCCTCGAACCGTTGGGCCAGACTCAGGCTTTGGGTGACAATGCCGTCGGTGTGACCGGAACCATAGTGGTTGATGTGATCTATCGCGGCCTGGATGCCGGCCACGACTTTCACCGACAAAACCGGGGCCAGATATTCGGTGAACCAATCTTCCTCGCTCGCGGCGGCGATGCCCGGCAACATCGCCAGGGTTTTCTCGCAGCCACGCAGCTCGATTTGACGCGCCGCGAACGCCTCGTAAAGCAGCGGCAGTAACTGTCCGGCCGATTCGGCATCAACCAACAGAGTTTCCAACGCATTGCAGACCTGCACGCTTTGACATTTGGAATTCACCGCCAAGGCCACCGCTTTCTCGGGCTCGGCGTCTCCGGCTAAATATAAGTGGCAAATGCCGTCGTAATGCTTGATGACCGGAATTCGAGTTCCCTCGGCGATACGCTGTATCAAACTCTTCCCGCCGCGCGGAATCAGCACATCGATATAGCCGTCCATTTTCAGCAATTCGCCAACCGCTTCATGGCCGGGCGTGCGAATAATTTGAATCGCGTGTTGCGGCAAGCCGGCCGCGACCGCGCCGGCAACCATCGCATCAGTTAGAATGGCATTGGTTTGCAAGGCTTCCGAACCGCCGCGCAAAATCACCGCGTTGCCACTTTTAATACAGACGCCGGCGGCATCGGTGGTGACGTTGGGGCGCGACTCGTAAATCATGCCGATCACCCCCAGCGGCACCGATTTCTTATACACCCGCAGGCCGGCCGGATTGGTATGGCCGGTCAGTACCCGATTCAGCGGATCGGGCCGCTGCGCGACTTTAGTCAGACGCGACAACATGTAATTGAAGGTTTTGTCGTCTATCGTCAGTCGTTTGACCATCGCGTCAGACTGGCCCGCGTCGCGCGCGTTGCCGATTTCCAGCGCGTTGACTTCCAATACTTGTTGCTTAACCGACGCCAGCGCTTCGGCCATTTTCGCCAAGGCCTGATTGCGGGCGGCCGCCGACGCCGAGGCCAATTGACGAGCCGCCGCGCGGCTTTGTTGAGCGATGGTTTGCACGGAATCAAAGTTCATAGTCAGCAATGCGGTTTGAATAAGACGATGGGATGGATAACAAGCATTATCCTACAAGATTGCCGCCGAAAGGCGCTGCACGGCCGGCCCCTTCGGCTCCGATCAGGCATCGTGCCTAAGATGCGGCGAACCTGTCGGCATTCCCCGAGCGAACCGGCCTACTATCGGCGCCGCCCACCCTCCCTTACAAACCTGGCGAATCAACCGGCAGGTGACGGCGGATTCGCGGCCGACGGACTTTGCACCGAACGCAGATAATCCAACACCCGAGCCTGCCGCCAACGGTCGTCGGCGGCGCAAGCGCCGAGCCGGGCCCGCCGGCAGGCGGCAATCGCCTCGTCGCGGCCCTGCTCGGTCCACGGCCGCAGATCGTCAGGCGTCTGGTTCAACAGCTCCACCGCCAATTCGGCCGGCGGCGGCGGGCCGTCGCGCAGCCAGGCTTCCGCTTGCTCGAAGCCATCGCGGCACATCAGCGCGATCATGTAATCGCAAGCGGACTGCAAACCGGGGCGCAACCGGCCGGAACTGACCGATACCATCGGCAATAATGGCGCCAACGACGGCAATAGATGATTGGCGTAAACCGTCGCGCCCCAATAGCTTTCGGCGGTACGGCGAAAATGCGCCAAATCGCGCACCGCCAGCAAGCCGCTGGTTTCCAGCGGCAGGATTTCCACCGGCGGTTTGGCGACATCGACGGTGTCGTTGGCGACATCCACATACAATCCACCGACTTGCAACGCGTTTTGAAAATACTGCTCGCGCAACACCCCCCACACCGAGCGCACGAAACCGCCATGAGTGATGAACTCGTGCAGCGAGCGTTCGATAGGTGTCTCGGCCAGTCTCAACCGGATCGCTAACAGCGCATACAGCTCGCTGGTAATCTCCTCGCAGCGCCCGTATGGATAGGCTTTGCCGCCGGCATCGGGCAGTTTGGGCGCCAGCCGGGCATCAACCTCGGCCCGC
>NZ_JBYMAP010000378.1:0-2471 GCF_057766305.1 Methylomonas sp. BG-2
GCGGCTCAGCAAACCGCCACCCAGGAAGCGCTGGTGCGTCAATACCGGGGCAGCGTCGAAATGGACCGGGCGCAAGTCAACAACGCCAAGCTCCAGCTCGACTATACCCGCATCGTCGCGCCGATCACCGGACAAATCGGCCTGCGGCTGGTGGATAAGGGCAACCTTGTCCGCGCCGGCGACACGACCGGCTTGGCCGTTATCACTCAAATTCAACCCATCACCGTGCTGTTCACGCTGCCCGAGGATCAAGTGCCGGCCGTGATGCGCCGCTGGCGTGGCGAACGCAATCTGACGCTGGAAGCCTTCGACCGCGCCGGCCAGCGGAAACTGGCCGACGGCAAGTTGCTGGCGGTGGATAATCAAATCGATACCGCCACCGGCACGCTGAAACTCAAGGCCTGGTTCGAGAACGCCGAACGCGAGCTGTACGCCAACCAGTTCGTCAACATCCGCATGCGGCTGGACACCTTGCCCGCCGCGACGCTGGCCCCGGCCGCCGCCATTCAGCACGGTGCCAACGGCGATTTCGTTTACCGGGTCAAACCCGACCAAACCGTGACGATTCGGCCGGTCAAGATCGGGCCGGCCGACGCCGACCGGGTTGCCGTGCTGGAAGGCATCTCTCCCGGCGACACCGTCGTCGTTGGCGGCAGCGACAAATTGCGCGAGGGTAGCCGGATCAAGCCGGCCGATGCCGTCCCCAATATCAAGCCGGTTCCGGCCCGATGAGCACCGCGGTTTCCAAATATTTAACCGGCTACCCGGCCGAGTTGGTCGAGCGCGCCGAGCAATGGCTGGCCAGCGGCCAACTGGGCGACTGGCTGGCCGGCCAATACCCACAGACTCACCACGTCCACACCGACAAGGCGCTTTATCGCTACGTAACCGACTTGAAAAGCCAATATTTGCGCCAATCCGAACCGCTCAGCAAGATCGTCTACGACGATAAACTGGACGTTGTGCATCAAGCGCTAGGCTTGCACAGCATCGTGGCCAGAGTGCAAGGCGGCAGACTCAAGGCCAAAACCGAAATCCGCATCGGCGCCGTTTTCAAAACCGCGCCGGCTGCGTTCTTGCGCGCCATCGTCGTCCACGAACTGGCCCATTTGCGCGAAAAAGACCATAACAAAGCCTTTTACCAACTGTGCCGCCACATGGAACCGGACTATCACCAATTGGAGTTCGATATGCGCCTGTATCTGGCGTTTCAGGAAAGCCGGCGCGGGCGCTGAATCGCAGGCGGCCGGCTTCGAGCGCTACGTGTGCGCACCCGCCCAAGCCTTTCGCCCCATCGCTATTGAATGCTGAACACGCCGCCGGTACCGGCGCCACCCTTGATTTCCTGCGCCTTGTAGTTTTTGACGGCAACGACCAGTTGATTGTAGGCGTCCAGAAACGCCGCCGCCGTGGACAACCCTTCGGGCGTGTTTTTAAAACTCGCCAAGCCGACCACCGCGCCCACGCTTTCACCCAAGTAACCGCCCCAGCCGTTGGTTTGCAAGCGGTTGGCGGTGGCGCTGCCTTGCGAGATGCCGATCTGCACGGTCGAGCGAATATCGGTTAAGGTCAGCGTTACGTCGGTGGTGCGTTTGTCGGCGGCATCCGCCAGCGTGGCGGCGATCGAGTCGGCCAGAATGCCGCCCAACGAGATTTGCCCCGGCGGCGAGTAATGGCGGTAGCCGCCAAAACCGCCCGCTCGATGTCCTTCGGTCGATTCGTTCAAGACGATCACCTGCGGCTCCATCAGATAATCGGCGGCGACCCGCTGACCTTTCTGCTGCTTGGAGCCGGCCCGGTATTCGCCGGAATTGCGCTGTTCGCCGATGATTTCGTTGATCAAAGCCCGAGTGGCGGAGTTGCCGATCGCCGTAATCACAAAACAATTGGATTGTTGCACCGCCAAGCGAATCAACGGATCGACCGTCGTCACCGCCTGAGCGCCGGTGATGCGGCCGTCGCTGACCGCCAAGGTTCCCATCGGGCTGGCGCAACGTTCCAGCGTTTTATTCGCATCGACGCTGGTCCCGCCCGCCGCCGCGCCGGGCACCAGATTTTCGCTGCCTCCGGTCCGCATTCCGGGCTTGGCGCATCCCGACAACAGGACCACCAACCCGATTTTCAAAGCCATTCCTCGATTCATCAGATACCCTCGCCGCAAGTTGGAGTTTGTTCCAAGCACGGGAATCATAAGACAATTCGCCGTCGGCGTCTGCATAGTAAATGCGCTAGAATCTTTGTTTGGCGCGCACCAAGCGCCTCCGTCGAAATCGGCGCATGCCGCGCCGTTGGCCCGGCCAACCTCAGGACAGCTGGTAAAATCGCATGCGGTGAAAATCGAAGCCGGAAAGGGCTGTCGCAACATTCGGCGGGAACCCCATCGGCACGCCGTCAAGCGCGACGGACTCCGTTCCGCTCGCCGCAATCGACCTGGTTTCGTCCGGTCTGGTCCGGCCGGACGTCAAGTCATC
>NZ_JBYMAP010000379.1:0-2448 GCF_057766305.1 Methylomonas sp. BG-2
CGAAACAGCGAAATATCCGGCTGGCCGAGGACGGCAGCGTCGGTCTGCAGCTTTGTTATTACCACGGCGAAAAACTTGAAAGCGATTTGGACAATCTCATTCATGTGGAATTGGAACGCCTGTTGGAGTTTTTCGTGTTCAGCCGTTTGCGTCTACCGGAAGTCTTACGCGCCGACCCGGATTTAATGGCGGATTACCAGCAGGTGATGCGTTCGGTGCGCGAGACCCGTGAGCAATTCGCCGGTGAGTTGGAACGGCAAGCGCTGGCGCTTCAACCGGATTTCGCCGGCGACTTACCGTTGCGAATTTTGATACTAGCGGCCAATTCTTCGTCGGCATTATGTCCGTTGGCCGAAACCCTGGCGAATGCCGAATACTCGGTGATGTTGTACGTCATCACCGATGCCATTCATACGCTCAATAGGGTCGATGCGCTGAATCAATATGTCGAATTCCGCCCGCATATTCTGATTCAGGAAAATCAATTGGATAATGGTTTCCTGGCGGACGGCGTTATTCATATCATTTATTGGCTGGCCGACGCGGCCGGATTCGAATCCTTGGAGTCTCTGCCGTTCAGAAAAAACGATTTTAATTGCTGCCGGCAAGAAACCGTTTTTCAACATTTAAAACGTTGCGGGGCCGACAACGTTTTCCAAATGGAGCCGGAAACCCCCGCGTTGGCGTTACCGATACTTTTTCATTATCTCGACGAGGTGCCGCCGACATCGCGCCTCGAGTTACCTGATGCACTCATCGTGCTGGAAGGGCCCGATGCGGAAATTCACCAATGCGCGCAACGTTACGCCGCCAATATTCAGGCTCTAAAAATATATCGACCGACAATCCATGACGACCTGAATCGCTATTTAGCCGATAAGCAAATGAATGTGCTTTTAGGCGAAGCGATCGCGGGCGAGTTTTATTCCATAGCGGTATTTTCCGGCGAACGGCGGCTTTACCAATTGGATTTGCCGAGTAGAGCCGAAAACTTAAGAAATATACGCGCCAAGGCCCAAGTTTCCCAACGCTTTAACGTGCCTTGCTACGGCTTGGCCGGCATCGGCGACGGGGCCGAACTATCGGCGGTATTTTCCAGTACCGCTAGGCCAATCGCGGAAATGCCGAATCTGGAAATTCCAATTTATCTGGTCGATGCTGATTTCGGCGGCTTGCTGGCAACCTTGTTGGTTCGGGATATTCGACAAATCCTCGCCGATACCAGAGTATGGTTTTGTTTCCAAACCTCCGGCTTTAACCAGTTTATCGCCGAATTGAACGCTAAGCAGTCGATATTGCCGGAAGTGACGATCAACGTTAGCGCGACCGCGGCCGAACTTGAGCATATAAAGGGCGCGGTCGATGGTGCCAGAGACGCTAGAAGCGATTCCCACGCGAAGTTGCTGGCTCTAATCGATGATTACTACCGCCAAATCAGTCTGGAAACTTGGCGCGAGAAATTTGGGCAAAACCCGGCATCGCCGGTTCGAGTGATGGGCTTTGGGTCGCAATTTACCACCTTCTTGCAATATTGCATGCGGGACTTGCTGGACGGATTCGCCAGAATCGGCGCGGAAATTCATCTGTCCACCGATAGCGCTAATTACCACCGTAACGGCATGGAAAGTATCGTGGCCCAAATCGCCGAGTTTAAGCCTGACCTGATATTGTCCATCGATCATTTTCGGCACGAATTTGCCGGCTTGTCGGAAGCTGTGCCGTTCGTCAATTGGGTACAGGATATGTTGCCGTCGATTACCCAAAATCGCCACGCCGTTAAATCCAGGGATTTTACCTTCGTATTTTCCAAGGATTGGTTGGCGATGAATAGAAATCCTTTATACGCGAGTTTTCCGGTCGAATATTTACCGCTCGGCTTTAACGATGCCTATTATTATCCTGTCGAACACCATGGCTATCGATACGACTTTTTATTCATCACGCATTTGATCGATCCGGTTAAAACCTTGTCGCCGTTCCGATCCGGCCAGGGAGGTTTTGAGAGTTACGATTCCACCGAGGCTAGCTTGCTGAAACAGCACAAGCTGACGTTGGAGACGTTAACCAGGATATATCGGTTTGTTTTGGAACATACCGATCAATTGCCGCTGGATGAGTTTCACCGCTTTTGTTTGGACAATCAAATCGGCAAATTTCAATTGCTGGAAAAGTTGTTGATAGACGATGGAATAACCGTCCCGAATGAGGTCATTAATCAATTAATGGCCGGTAGCGGCAGTCGATTCCATTACCACTATTTAACCGAAATGAAAATCCGGCCAATCGCCGCGTTGCTCGATGCCGGGTTGAATATTGAATTGGGGTTATACGGTAGAAATTGGGATCAATTTGCAAGGTTTGCGCCTTACGCGCACGGCGTCGCTGAAAACGGCGAAACGATTAACGAACTAATGAATCGCTCCAGAATTTGTTTTAACGGCAGTCCCG
>NZ_JBYMAP010000380.1:0-2436 GCF_057766305.1 Methylomonas sp. BG-2
GCGTTGCGGCGCAGCAATGGCGCTAGGTTTGGCGCGGGACGCGCGACCTGCGTAAGTCAACCAGCCTACCGCTGAAATCACCGTCTACCCCCTTCGAAGGTGTTGGCGAATTGCCAATTGTGTGAAGCGTAGTCCAAAAAAAATTTTTAAGCTGTGAATTTTTTCACCTGATTTAGACGATAGGCCATTGCAAAATGATCCGGCCTTGGTTCCGGAAATAAGCTTACTTTTCGTAACGTTGACTTTCTTTTGCGCTGGGGTTAGCTTGCAAACTCCGTTTCGACGCTCTCGCATCATTTCGCCGCATCCGGTCCGGCTCGGCGCGCGTACCCGCCAAACGGCGCTTTCCCTACAACAACTACAGAAGGGGATCACAGCCATGCACATCTTCCGTTCATTTCGCACCGCAGGTAAAACCCGAATCGGTCTCGCCACGCTCGGGCTATGCCTCATACCGCTGTTCGGCCGAGCCGCCGACCATAACGACCCCAATGCCATCAACTCGATCTTCGCCGACATTCCGCCCAGCGCCGCCGATTTGTACGACCTGTTCGGCTACCCCAGCGCCGACCAAGGCCAGGGCGAGCAAGTCGTCGTGGCCTTGACCTTCGCCTCCATCCCCCAGGCCGGGGTGTTCGATACCGATCTGCTCTACCGGATTCAATTCGATCCCGACCCACGGGCCGCGCTGGGCATGGGCGATCAAATCGATTTGAAAAACCTGCTGGGCTACGCCGAAGCGGTCGGCAAAAAATATATTAATTTCAAGCCCGGCGAAGTTCGGGTCACCTTCAACCAGCAGAACCAAGCAAAACTGGATTTTCTGGGCTTTCCGGGCGGCGATTTCTCGCAAGTCATCGACACCAACAAAGTCGTCGAACTGAAAACGCCGGACGGATTCGCGATCAAAACCTTTGTCGGCGGCCGCGACGACGCCTTTTTCAACGACTTGCCCGGCTTTTTCCGATCCATCAACTACACGCCGCAGTACTACCACGTACCGGTCAAGGACAAAAAGTCGGCCGAAGCCCGGATTCCCAAGACTTTGCTGGAACTGGAAGGCAACAGCTTCTTCAATTACGACAAAAACCTGCCGGAATGGGGCATCACGGTCAAAAAAGACCTGCCCAAGCAGCCTTTGACCTGGAACGGCAACCGGTTTTACAAGGATGCCAACGGCAATTTCCGCTTCGTGTATAGCGGCCAGGACGCCCGCGCCGGCGGCAACGTCAACGCCATCGTGCTGGAATTGCCGCTGAAGTTTTTGACTAAAACCCCGGAAACCGAACGCATCGTCCGAACCTGGGGCGAAAGCTGGATGCTGCGCGCTTCTGCCAAGGCCAAGGCGATACCGGAACACAGCCAATGGTCGCTGCTGGCCAAGCTCGGCGGCGCGCACGAATCGCCGGCGCCGGCAGCCGGTTTTAATAACCGCTTGAGCGATTACAAAAAAGTGGACGTCGACGGCGTGCCCTTCCTGGATGCCGCGCTAAATCTGCGGGAAGACGAAAAACAACTGGCCGACAACGTCAAACTCGGCGAGGTTTACGTGAAACGCTTTGCCCATCTGGGCTGGGGTTTCGGGCCGTCGATCAATGCGCTGGGGCTGAACAGTTGCTTCGATCATTCCAATGCGCCGGTCTCGGTGTTCAAAACTTACGATCTAGCGATCGAGGCCTTCAAGCGCTCCAAAAAATGCTTTTTTCAACGGGTCAACATGCCGGACAACAGTTGGAACGTCAAAGGTCTGGACATCAAACCGCCGCGCACTTTCGAGATTTTTATTCCGAACGTGGCTTCGATAGACATGGATACCAACGGCTCCTGGCCGTTCGGCCGGCGGCTGGAAGATCAGGTGGCGACCCGGTTTTTGTCCCTGTTTCTGGACATGGAAAACGGTTGCGGCGGCAAACCTTGCAGCGTGGAATCCTTGAACAATCCGGCGCTGTGGGCGTCCGCGCCGATCGAGCCCAAAACCACGCCGAATCCGGTTAAAAACGACAAACCGTTCTTGACCGAATTCCCGTATCTGGCCGAGCCCTGGTAAGTCGTCGCTCAGGCCATGTCCCGGCCGGCCGGGTCCACCCCCGGCATTCGCCCAAAGCGCGCCGCGCGGCTGTTACTCGCGGCGGCGATCTGGACGCTGGCCGCGCGGTTCGGCTTGGCGTTGGCCTGGTTCGGGGCATTCGAAACCAGCGATTACCAACGCGATGGGTTGGTTCTCGCGAAGCTGGCGACCGATTGGGTAACGGACGGCGCGGCGAGCCGGGCGCAGGTCGCCGCCCAGCGCTACTGGCTGAGCGGCGCGCCCGGCGACCGAGCCGAAGCCGAACGACGCATGGCCGAGGCGCTAACGCAAGCGCCGGATAGCCTGGAGCTGGGGGTGTTACAGGCCCGTTGGGCCGCTTACCACCACCGCCGCGCTGAAGCCGCCGC
>NZ_JBYMAP010000381.1:0-2416 GCF_057766305.1 Methylomonas sp. BG-2
GACCGCGGCCGGAATCAGTAGCCGCCAGTGCATTTCGACGCGTCTGGCATATTGTGCCGTCGCGATCGCGGTGCCCCACACCGAAGCGCATTTATTGGTTCCAAACAGCGTGGCGGGGAGTGCCGCGGGGAAAGCGGCGAATAAGGTCGGAACCAAAATTAAACCGCCGCCTCCGACGATAGCGTCCACGGTTCCGGCTAGTAGCGATGCGAGCGAGACAACGAGGATTTCCATCATTTGCCGACGATAACACGAAAGCTTGGCCGGGTGCTGCTGGCGGGAATCGGTCTGGATCGAGAAAATAGCCAGCAATAAAAAGGGCCCCGGCAAACGAGTTTGCTGGGCCTTAATCGTGTTATGGCGGAAGCTAGTCCGCCTAATAAAAGTCCGATATCGTTTTTTGTCGTCCTAAATTCTTGTTAAAAAACGATAAGTTACAAATTTATTGTCCAGCTTGGTTCGATAAAATATACTCCAATCCGATGCCGAAAGTAGGGTAGGAAGTAGGGTAGGATTTATGAGTCGGATTTTGAATAAGCTGAATGCACGCAAGGTTGTGACAATCAAAACTCCCAGTTATCACAGTGATGGTGGTGGTCTTTACCTACAGGTTAGTCCGACACTTTCAAAAAGCTGGATTTTCAAATTTGTCAGGAATAAAAAGGCTACCGAGATAGGTCTGGGTAGTTTTGGCGATATTTCGCTGGAAGCAGCCAGGGAGCAAGCATCTGAGTACCGAAAGCTGCTCAAGCAAGGTCTGAATCCTCTGGTGGAAAAACGGAAAATTGAACGCGAGCTTCATTTGTCTGTCGCCAAGTCAATGACATTTGCAGAATGCGCCGCCGCTTACATCGAGATTAATCGCCATGGCTGGAAAAATCCTAAGCATGCTCCGCAATGGTCCAATACCCTGGAACAGTACGCATATCCAACCATTGGCAAACTCCCGATCACGGAAGTGGATACGGCACTGGTTGTTAAATGTCTTGAAGGAATCTGGACGTCCAAAAATGAAACGGTCAGCAGACGCGAGATGGCGAACGACATGATCCAGGTCAAGCGAGCCAGTCTAAGAGTGGTTATGCATAAGCCAAAGCGGTTATCGCTATCAGTCTTCACGCGCGTCCGAAAACGCCGAAATTGCCGACTGGCTGCTATGCCTGACCGACACGCACCGCTCCTGGGGATTTGGATTATGCTATTTGCAGTTGCGCAACGTAAAAGGCTTTTGCTGGAATCACAAGCGTGTCTATCGGATTTACCGAGCACTGAAACTCAACCTGCGCATCAAGCCCAAGAAACGGTTGGTACGGGCAACCCCGCAACCTTTGGCGGTTCCGGATCGTATCAACGCCGTGTGCTCGATGGACTTCATGCACGATCAACTGGCGGATGGCCGGGCTTTCCGTTTGCTCAACGTTATCGATGACTATAATCGGGAAGGCTTAGGGATTGAAGTGGATTTGTCGTTACCGGCGCTGCGGGTTATTCGTGCCTTGGATCGCATCATCGAATGGCGAGGGAAACTCCAAGCCATTCGCTGGATAATGGGCCGGAATATATCGGCGAGACGTTAAAAACCTGGGCTGAACGGCATGGTATTCGGATCGACTATATCCAACCGGGCAACCCGCAGCAGAATGCCTACGTGGAGCGCTAAAACCGAACCGTGCGTTACGAATGGTTGGCCCAGTACCTATTTGAATCGATCGGGCAGGTTCAGGATTTTGCAGAACGCTGGTTGTGGATCTACAATCATGAACGGCCCAACATGGCCATCGGTTGAATGACGCCCAAACAAAAACTAGCGTTGGCCGCGTAACCTCTACTTTTAAGCTCTGCTTAAAATGGGGGGATTACCCCCGGCCAATAACTACGACGCCTTCTCCGGCCTGCACTACAACCACACTCGCTACTTCTCGCCCCGTACCGGCCGCTACCTGCAACCCGACCTGATCGGCCTGGAAGGCGGCACCCGTGTGTATACTTACGCCAACGGCAATCCGGTCAGCGATACCGATCCGACCGGGACTTGGGCGGACGCGAGTTTGACGCGGCAAATCGGCGGCTATTTAGACAGCGCGTTATCTTGGTTTGGTAGGACGCCGTTTCCCAGCTACTACGGGCAATCGAGTAGCTTGGCCCAAGATGTATTCCAACTACCGGGCGTGCAAATCGCCTTGCTGCCGGTGATGATGACGCCGGTGGGTTTCGAGGTGGCGGCTTTTTTAGGTGTTGTGAAGGCAAGCTCCCATGTTGGTCGTGAAATTAAATTGATCGATGGGCCTTACCGGGCGGAAGGATCGGTCTTCAAGTTCTCGCGGTACAACAACAAACTCGGATCTACTGGTCGTGGTGCGTCATTCTTGCAGACGGAAGATGGCCTTAACTTAACATCGCAAAAACGATTGTCCCG
>NZ_JBYMAP010000382.1:0-2399 GCF_057766305.1 Methylomonas sp. BG-2
AGCCTACCGTCGCCGTAACTGGCGGCTCCGCCATCCGCCAAAAAATCGTTCATCGAATCGTATTCCCACTCAGCGCGTGCTGGTCGCTTACCCATATCCCCCCCTTAAATCCGCTCGGATGTATTGCTCATAAACGTAATCTTGCTCTCGCCGTTGCCCCAGCTGGCGGGATCGCCGGAACGGAAGGCTTGCGACATCAGATACGCTTCGCCGTTGCTGAGCCGGACCGTGATGTTTTCATCGGCGACCGCGTTGATCGCGTCCAGATCCACACCGGCCTGGATGTTGATGTTCAGTTCCAGCACGGCCATTTTGTTGCCTGTCAGATAGCCGCCGTCCTCGGCCAAGCGGCCTTCCTTTGCCGTGCGGGTTTCGCCGGCCGGCGTAAAGGTGCCGGGCTCGGCGGCTAACGGCAATTTGCCGATGGACGGTATCGAAACCGTCCGGATATTCTTGAGTGCGGGCATGTTGTCTCCTTTGCTTCGGCCCGCTTGGCAACCGGTTGGGTTGCCGAGCGGGGCATGATTTTGGTTAAACGGTTACGGGGCTATCCCTGAGCGAAGTCGAAGGGTTAAACCCGCTTCACAAACTGGGCGCGGCCGGCCAGGATGTAAAACGGCGATAACAACACCGGCACATCCACATAATTAAACCGGCTGGGGTTATCCGGATCTTGCTCGACCACCAACGTGCTCTTGTAGTGGTCGTAGTTCTGCACCCAGCCGTATTCCCGCATTAGAGTATTGCGGTACAAGCCCAGCAAAAACGCCTTTACCGAATCTTCGGTCGTAATCCGCAGGCCGGGCCGGTAGCCTTCGTTAGTCTTAGCGGCGGCTGTGCCGACAAAGGCTTTGATCGCGCCTACCCTTTGGGTGTAGCGCACCCGCTCCAGCGTCTCGGGCGTATTGACGTCCAAGTAGGCATCGTCGGCCGAGCCGTCCGGGCGGAACTGGTGCATCGTGACCAAGCGCTTGATGTAGCAACTGCCGTCCGTCCCCACTTCCATGATCGACATGCCTTTAAACAGCAAGCTGTTGCCGTTGGTCCAATCGTGGTAGGTCACGCCGATCATGCCGGTCAGCGCTTTGCCTTCCAGCGACTCGACCGGGTTGTTGTACAGTTTTGGCGCTGCCGCCGCGCATAGGATCGCCGCCGCTTCCCAAGTGGCGGTTGGGTTGATCTCCAGCGACAGGTCGCAAATGTGTTCGTAGTTTTTGGTCACGCCAAACGCCGCCGCCGCCGCGTAATCGCCGCGATGAGCGGTAAAGGCGCGGAAACCGGCCTGTACCGGCGGTTGATAGCGGCGTTGGCTTTCGGTATGCCATGCGGCCAGCGTGGCAGCGTCGTTGATGCCCAGCGCGATGTAACGGTACCAGCGGTTGGCGCCGAGCAGCGTGGTCAGATTGCCCGGCGCCGGGTCGCCGGAGCCGCCGGCCATCGCGGCCATGGTCAACGCCAAACCGGTCGGCTTGAGTTCGCCGTACAGATTCAGCCGCATATCGATGTTATTGCCGCAGGTGCCTTTGTGCTTTGCAGTCAACGTGACTACGCTAGCGACGGCGGCGGCCGTTACCGGTAAATCGGCATCGGTAAACGCCGCAGCAATGGCCGTGGCGATTTGTGCAGTGGTCATGGTGCTGGTCACGCCCACGGAGACCAAGCGGCCAGCTATATATAATGAGAGGGTGCCGTCGGCCGTGGCAGCGTTGGTCACGGTAATGGTACCGGTCGCGGCCACGCCGGCGCCATTGTCGCTGTACGGCAGCATGTACAGGTCCAACGTTGCGTCGATGGCCCGGTAACGCGCCGCCATCTGCGCCAACATCGAGCCGGCGCCGGCTTTTTGCACCGCGTCGTAGACCGAGCTGATCCGGGTAATCTCACCGGCCACGGCGCTGCCGGCGGCCAGCTTTTGGCCGACCAGCAGTACGGCCGGAATGTCGTCTCCCAGGCCGGCCTGGCTGCCGTCGATTTCAATGTAGACGCCGGGATAGCGCAGCGCCTGCGGGATGTAGTCGTAACTGATGATCATAGGTCGGGTGCTCCGGTGTAAACCAGCTCGTTATACGGGCCGGGGTCGGGTAAATAGTTGACGATCAGGGCCTGGAATTCGTAGCGATCGGCCCAGTAAATGTCCTGCGCGGTGTACTCCAGCACTTTGCCGCCCTTGAACTTGATCGGCGTCACGCCGGGTTCGATTTCCCAGCCCTGCAACAGCGTCCGCACCGCATCGCGGTACGCCAGTAGTACGTCGTCGGTTTCACCGGCGCGCTGGGCGCGGATGTTCTCGATGGCGATCACCGCGTCGAAGCCGAGGGTGATATTGGCGGCCCGAGCTTCGACGTCCAGTTCGTCCGATTTGTCGGCGGCGCGGACCAGCCACAGCGCCGGCAACGGCA
>NZ_JBYMAP010000383.1:0-2360 GCF_057766305.1 Methylomonas sp. BG-2
TCGTAACCTTCGGCGATCAAATCCACCCGTCGCGGCGATAAATCCAATGCCAAAACCACCTCGGGATAACGTTCCCCAAATTCGGCTAGGAGCGGCGCCAAGGCCAGAGCGGCGAAATCGCTGGGCACCGACAGGCGCAGCCAGCCGGACGGCGTTATTTGCCGGTGCGCGGCCCAAGCCGCCGCCGCGCTGGTTTCGGCGCCGATTTGCCGGCCATGCTCCAACAATCGCTCGCCCAGCTCGGTCAGAGTCAGTTTTCGGGTCGTGCGTTGCAACAAACGCTCGCCCAGACGTTGCTCCAACAACGCAATACGCCTGGACAGCGACGACTTGGGCAACCCCGCCGATTCGGCGGCCCTGGAAAAGCTGCCGCAATCGGCCACCTTGGCGAACAGCCACAAATCGTTCGGCTCGATACCGGCGTATTGTTGCTCTAGTGGAATAATGTTATCCATTTGACGGCCTTATCGTTTTTATTGTCCCGAATTATAGTAAACCCATCCACTGACTTTTGGGAGACAAACGATGAACCTTCTGCAAATCAACACCAGCATACGCGGCGAACAAAGCCACTCCAGCCATTTGGCGAATTTATTGGCCGATAAACTGCAAGCCGCCTATCCGGAATCCAGTTTGACCAAACGCGACTTGGCGCAATCGGCGCCGCCGCTGTTGGACGGCGCGGCCCTTGGCGCGCTGTTTACGCCAGCCGATCAGCGCAATACCGAACAACGGGCCTTGGCGGAACGTTTCGACGTCTTGATCGACGAAATCCAACAGGCCGACCACATCGTGCTGGGCGTTCCGATGTACAACTTTGGGATACCCGCGCAGCTCAAAGCCTGGTTCGATGCCATTGCCCGCGCCGGCCTGACCTTTCGTTACACCGAGTCCGGGCCGGAAGGTTTATTGGGCGGCAAAAAGGTCTATTTGGCCTTGACCTACGGCGGGCAGCACAGCGGCACGGGCTTGGATACGATGACGCCCTACCTGCAAACCATGCTGGGATTTTTAGGTATGACCGATCTGACCTTCATCCATGCCGAAGGCCTGGCACGTAGCGGCGATGTCGCGGAACTGGCCTTGCGGCAAGCCGAGCTGGAAATTGCCGCACTGGAAATTTGAACGGCAACTCCTCACCCACCCGGCGACACGTCCGCACCGTGTCGCCTCCTTTGGAGATCAAGCGATGAACCCGACAGTAGCTTCGACCGTAAATCACTCCCGGACTATCGAACAAATAGTGACCGGGCTTAAAACCTCCGACGGCGCCGGCGTGCAACTGACGCGGCTGATACCGCCCGGTTTGCAGAAACGGCTGGACCCGTTTCTGTTGCTGGACGCCTTCGGCAGCGACAAGCCCGGCGACTATGTCGCCGGCTTTCCCAATCACCCGCATCGCGGCTTCGAAACCCTGACCTATTAGTTGGCCGGCCGGATGCGGCATAGCGACAACGCCGGCCACTCAGGGGTGTTGGAAACCGGCGGAATTCAATGGATGACCGCCGGACGCGGCATTATTCATTCGGAAATGCCGGAGCAGGCGGACGGATTATTGGCGGGCTTTCAGCTGTGGATTAACCTGCCGGCCGCGAGCAAAATGCAGCCGCCCGATTACCGCGACGTGCAAAGCCCGGCGATTCCGGAATTCGCGCTGCCGAACGGCGGCCAAGTCCGCGTGATTGCCGGCGACAGCCACGGCGTGGCCGGCGCGATCCAGCGGCCGGTCACCGAACCGCTGTTTCTGGACCTGCGCTTGCCGGCCGGCGGCGAATTCAGCCAAGCGCTGCCGCCGGACTGCAATGCCTTCGTCTACGTTGATCGGGGCGAGCTGGCGATCGGCGGGCGCAAGGTCGCGGCCCGGCAGTTGGCGGTGTTAAACAACAGCCGGAATTGCGACGGCGCGGTGCTAAGCGCCAAGCAAGACAGCCAGGCCATCCTGGTCGCCGGCCGGCCGCTGCGCGAACCGATCGTGCAGCGCGGCCCGTTCGTGATGAACAGCGAGACCGAGATTTTGCAAGCGATCGACGACTACCACAACGGCCGCCTGTAGCCGGCGTTCGACCGGGCCGTAGCCCGGTCGCGCCTGGGTCAGCGAAGCTCCCCTGCCAAGTTCTTCAGGTCTTCGCCGACCCGCTGCAAATTTTTCTGAAACTCGACGTGGTGCGGCGCGTCGCGCACCAGCGCTCGCCACAGCGCTTCGGCTTGACGGAAATAGTCGATGGCGGCGGCGTTATCGCGCAAATGCGTGCGATTGAAATCCGCTAATTTCCAATAACTGATTGCCAAGCCGTTTTTGAAGCCGACATTGCTCGGGTAGGCCGTATACAGTTGTTCAAACAATTCGGTTTCTTTTTCGT
>NZ_JBYMAP010000384.1:0-2353 GCF_057766305.1 Methylomonas sp. BG-2
GGACGGGTAAAAGTGAGTTCAATGCCACGGCTTTCAATGAAAGGCGTAGTTACGAACTTCGGGCGGGCGAAGATACTGCGTTTGGAGTTTCCGGAGGGTGGCAATGGAACTTTGCATCTCGTTTAAATTTTTATCTCCAACCTTCTTGGCAACATTCGAATGGCTCAACCGTAAGCAGCACGCGCTATGACGTCGCGATGGGGCTTACGCGTTCGATTCCCATCAATTTAGGGCGCCCTCTGTTAATGAACACAAAGCTGGAGTTTAGGCATATCAATCAGAGTTCCGATAACTCCTCAGGGTTTGATTTTTCTGAAAATCGAGCAACCGCTAATTTTGCAGTGCGCTTTTAATTTGCCTATTTGATATGTACGACGGATTTTACAACCTTAACCAAAAGCCTTTTCAATTAAGCGCGGATCCGGACTTTTTTTTTCAAAGTACAGTTCATAAGCGAGCGCTGGCATACATGCATTATGGGCTGACTCAAGGCGAGGGGTTTGTTCTTGTGATTGGGTCGCCTGGTACCGGCAAAACAATGCTGGTCAAGAGCTTGATCAAGAATCTGAACAAAGACAAATTGCTTATCGGGGTAATGATGACCTCTCAGGTTGGACCCGAAGATACTTTGCGCATGGCGGCATCGACGTTTGGCTTCAAGTTTACGTTAAGCGATAAGGCTAGCTTGTTGACCGGTTTTGAGCGTTTTATCGTCGAAAAGGCGCGTGAAGGACGGCGTCTTTTGCTGATCGTTGACGAAGCGCAAAATTTGCCTAAGCAATCTCTCGAAGAGCTTAGGATGCTGACAAATTTAGATGTAAACGGTCATCCTGTTTTTCAGGTGTTTTTGATAGGCCAGACTGAATTGAAACGCACCATATATTCCGCCGATATGGAGCAGCTTAAGCAGCGCATTGTTTCCACGTTTCAACTCGACCCCCTAGATGTCGAGGAGACCAGAGAATACATTTTGTTTAGGTTGCAAACCGCTGGGTGGCAAGGTAAGCCGGAATTTGGAGTCGGTGTTTTTGAGGCTATCCATCAATTCACTGCGGGGATTCCACGTCGAATTAACACTTTGTGTGATCGATTGATGCTTTTCGGTTATTTGGAAGAGCTCGGTCTAATCGACGAACAGTCGGTTAACAAGGTTATCGTTGAGGTCAAGGAAGAAATGTTATTGGAAGGTGGCGACGAGCCGCGTCCAGACGATTTGCCTTCGCGTGTGATTCGTTCTAACAACACCGAAGATCTGGATTTGGAAGCGCGAATAGAGCGGTTGGAAAATTTGGTTGCAGGTCTTCGCGGTACGATTAACAAGGAGAGGGCCTTGCTTAGGAAAGCGATTTTGCTACAACTGGATATGGATCCGGTCTACGACGACTCCTCAAGCTCGGAATAATTCATGAAATCGAATGTGCTTGTTTGCGTTGTTGGCGCGCGCCCAAACTTTATGAAAATGGCGCCAATTATCAAAGCTTTGAACGCGGTCGGTCAGCCGATAGTCCCTTATCTGGTGCACACCGGGCAGCACTACGATCAAGCGATGAAAGACACGTTTTTTCAACAATTGGGGATTCCTGAGCCTGATCGGGATTTGGGGGTCGGATCGGGCAGTCACGCGGTACAAACCGCGAATACGATGCTCAGATTTGAGCCGGTGTTGGATGAGGTGGCGCCTTTTGCGGTGTTGGTGGTCGGTGACGTTAACTCGACGATTGCATGTGGGCTGGTTGCGGTTAAGAAAAATATTCCTTTGATACATGTGGAGGCTGGGCTGAGAAGTTTCGATCGGGATATGCCGGAAGAAATTAATCGAGTTTTGACCGATCAGATATCAGACTTGCTGTTTACGACCGAACGTGACGCTCTCCAAAATTTGCGGCGCGAGGGCGTCGACGAAAGCCGGGTTTGCTTTGTCGGCAACGTAATGATCGATACGCTGTTAGCGAATTGTCAACAAGCCGTGAAACCCGATGTGACGCTGGCGACCCACGGAAGCTCACTGTCGATAAGGGAAGAAGGTTACGCATTGCTCACGTTGCACCGTCCCTCCAACGTCGACGAGCCGGATACGTTGACGCGTTTGATACAAACCGTGAGCGAAGTCAGTAAGAGGCTTCCCGTGGTTTTCCCTGTGCATCCTAGGACGCAGCAAAAAATTGCCGACGCTGGTTTACTTGGCTTCTTGTCGTCCGAGAACGTTTCGCTCTTGCCCCCGGTAAGCTATTTGGAAATGTTGGGATTGATGCGTGGGGCGAGAGTGGTTTTGACCGATTCCGGCGGACTGCAGGAAGAGACCACCGCCTTAGGCGTGCCTTGCGTCACATTGCGTGAAAATACAGAAAGGCCG
>NZ_JBYMAP010000385.1:0-2344 GCF_057766305.1 Methylomonas sp. BG-2
AAACTTCGTCAGGTGTGGCATATCGTGAATTAAACAAGGTCCGACTTTAAGCTTGGCGATGATACGACGGTTTTAGTTCGATGCCGTCGCAAGGCGCTGTTGGCGCGCAGAGGGCAATTCGCCGGGGAGCTTACGGTTTTGTTTGGTTCAAGGTTTGCCGGTACGCGACAGTTTTTGCTAGAGCATTGGTCGGAATTAACCGCAAGCGGTTCCAACCACTCGCGCGGATTTTTGATGTTGAACGGTGCTTGAACTGTTGTACGCGTCGGATTTGCCAGCGCATTCTAAGGTTTGGCTGCCACCGGTTCGCTGAGCGCGGCGGCCAGATTGGTGGCTTTGGGGCAAGCAATGCACAGCACCACGGGGCCGATGTTGAGTACCGCTACTTTGCTGGCCGAGCCGACGATGACCAATTGCTCGATATCGCCCAACTTTAGAATCGCCGAACTGTTGCGGGCGACGCCGATGCTGTCTTCGATCAACGCGCCCAGCGCGTCGGCGTGCGGCAGTTGACCGGCGCTGGCCAGAATCAAGCCCTCGTGGTAAGCGGCGCAGGCGTGGACGCCTTTGATCCGCACCACGCTGTCGACCAGTGTTTGCAGTGCCGCGATGAATTCGCCACGCTTGGCGCGCAAGTCGGCGCTAGTACTGACCAGATCGGCTTCGGGTTGGCGTTGGGCCGCCGAGTAGGCCGCCGCCAAGCGATCGAGCTCGGCGAGTTGCAATTCAAACCAGTGCATGTGCGGGGCGGGTGATTATTTGAACAGGTAGCTGGAAAACAATTTTTTCAGCATCGGCACGGTTTCCTTCAGTTCGAAACGGACTCTACCCAACAAGGCGTCGCGCTTGGTCACCAACGCCAGCATGAAGCCGGCTTCGATCGGCGTCGATAGGATGTAGCCCTCGGCGTTCTCGCAGATCACCATTTGGGTTTGATGATGGCCGACGTGTCCGGCGGCTTTGGAGGCGGCGCCGAATACCACTTGCACCGAGGCGCCGATGGCGTCGGTGTTGATCTCGTAATCGCGGTGGATGTGGGTGACGAATCCGTCGCTATCGACGATGGCTGCCGCGGAAACGCCCTGTATGCTCATCAAATTGCGCAAAATCGATTCGATTTCCGCCGACTGCGAGGCTCTGGGCTCCAAAGCGTGGATGTTGCTGTTCATAATACGCTCCAAATAAATCGTCGTGATTACAGTAGGTCGACCCGGATCAGGCAGGTTTTGTCACCCAGGGCGTTGCACTTGGTTTCGGTGGCCTTGACGTTGCGCTTGAAAAACGCCTTGACGATGCCGCCGACCATGCCGGCCTCGAAGTGGCAAATCGGCGCTGCCACGTTATGGATGCCGGCGCAGGAAACGCATTCGTCCACCCGCAATTCCAGCAAGCCGCCGGAGAGATCGACTTTGTCGGGCACTACCAAGCCGATGCAAAGTTGCCGACACAATTGCTGGATTTTACCGACGTAGGTTTCCAGATCCTTGTCGACGTTGGCCGCGACGATTTGGCCCAGAGTACTGCCCAGGCTTTGTCCGGAGTGGTACACCAGCGACGGCGCGCCTTGACCGAGGATGTCTTCGACGTTCGATCCCAAAGCCACCATCCGCAACACCTGAAACAGGCGGATCGGGATGAGCGGACCGAGGTCGTTGCGATTTTCGATGCCGAATTCCCCGGACAAAATGCCTTCGAGAATTTGTTGTTGCGCCAGTTGGTAGTCGGTTTTGTTGTTGGTTAACATGACTCGTCCTCTTGGGGGTGCGTTTAGGGCTTCAGACAGTGTATTTCGGCGCGCCGGTTCAGTGCCTGACCGTCCGGCGTGTCGTTGGAAGCCGCGGGTTTGTGCCAACCTTCCGTGGCGGTTTCGATGGAGGCGGCGATGCTCTGACCGCTCAACCACTTTTTCAAGGCTTCCGCTCGCGCTTGGCCGAGTTGGCGGTTGGATGCGTCGTTGCCGAGGTTACAGGTATGCCCGACGATGCGGATACCTTGACCGCACTGTTTGACTTGTTCCAGCAAACGGGTTTTCTCGGCGCCGGTCAGCCGCATCGGCTTGGTGGAGTTGAACTTGAAATACACCGTGTAAACCGGATCGGCACTGGCCGACGGCGGTCCGGCGGCGGTTGGCTCGGTCGGTAACTCCAGCTCGGTTTGCGCTTCGGCGGCCTGCGCGGGCGCGGCGGCGACCGATTCCGCTTTGTTCTCCGCCGCCGGCATGGTGTCGGTGGTTGGCGGCGTCGCGGCAACGGCTTCCGCCCGCGCGGCTGGCGGGGCGGGAAGAGCAGGTTGAGCCGGAGCGGTATTGCTGGAATGGCCCGGGGTTTCCGGCCATTCCAACTTT
>NZ_JBYMAP010000386.1:0-2287 GCF_057766305.1 Methylomonas sp. BG-2
ACCGCCGCCCGCCTGTTGCGCGGCGACCATCCCTATTACGCATGGCGGCTGATCGACCGGGTAACACGGATTTTTCGACCCAAATCGGTCGATTTGGCGCTGTTGCAAGCCAAGGCACTCGAGCATTGCCAGCACCCGCATGCCGCAACGGAGCTATTGTTCAACGCCAGAAGACGGTTTCCTGACGACCACACATTGACGGCTTATTTGCTGCAACTGTTGGCGGCGCATCCCCTGCCACCCAACGCGAATTCGCGGCAGCTGGCCTGGGCCGCATTGACCCGACACGATCAACCGCTCGATGTGCTGCGGGCAACGCGCATTTTGACCCGTTTCAAGGATTCGCCGATCGGCGCTTGCCGCTTCGACGGCGAAACCCTCAGCGGCTGGCTGCTGAACGCCGAGCAGCAAGCGCCGCTCAGCGTGGTTCTCGACGGCGTTGACTACACGCTGAAACCGTTTCTGGCCACGCCACTGTTACGCCAACACGGTTTGGGCGGCGAGCGCGACGGCTTTTCCTTTAAACTCCCCAACCGCCCCCGGCATATCCGCGTCCATTTGGCGAACAAGGATCTGGCCGGATCGCCGCTAAGGTTCGACGAAACACCCGACGCCGAGACCGCCAGCGATGCCGCGCTGACAATAGCGGAACCAGACGACGCCGTTGACGTGATTGTGCCGGTCTATAAAGGTTACGCGGAAACCCAGGCTTGTCTGAAATCGGTTTTAGCCGCCGCCAATCGCACCACCTACCGTCTGATTGTCGTCGACGACGCCTGCCCCGATCCTTTGTTGGCGGCTTATTTGCGCAAACTGGCAAGCCAAGGCCGTATCACATTAGTAAAACAAGCCGTCAACGCCGGCTTTGTCCAAGCCGTCGATCGCGGCCTGCGGCTCGGCCCACATCGCGATGCAATACTGCTGAACGCCGACACCGTGGTGCACGGCGATTGGCTGGACCGCTTGCGCGACGCCGCTTATCTGGCCAGCGATATCGGCACCGTCACGCCGTTCAGCAACAACGGCGAATTGGTCAGCTATCCGCTACCGATGCAAGCTTGGACTTTACCCAAACCGGCGGTGTTGCAACGTTTGGATCGTCTCTGCGCCGAACTGCCCGCAGACACCGTTGTGGATATTCCGGTTGGCGTCGGTTTTTGTTTATACATCAAACGTCGATGCCTGACCGAGGCCGGCGGATTCGATAGCCGCATGATCGAGCGCGGCTACGGGGAGGACACCGAGTTTTGCCTGCGCGCGGAACGGCGCGGCTGGCGCCACGTTTGCACGCCGCGCGTGTTCGTGGGACATGCCGGTAGCGTGTCTTTCGGGACTGAAAAAGCCGGTCTGGCGGCCAAGAATGTCGCCAAGGTTTACGCCAGATACCCGGACCATTCGGATCGGTACGACCGATTCCTGTCGGAAGACCCGTTGCGACCGATACGACTAGCCTTGCAACGGCAATTTTTACCGATGCGGTCCGGCAAACGCGCGGAATTAGCGCTATTGCCCGCGACCCAACCCGGCGATTTGCGAGGGGAGTGGTTGGCGCAATCTTTAAACGCCGCGTTTACCCTACGGTCCGAGCGCGCGGCGAACGGCGCGTTGACCCTATCCTTGCAAAGCACTCGGACCGACGAACCGTTATTGCTGCAATACCGCTGGCCGCAAGACGAGCGGCAGCTGTGGCAAGACCTATCCAGCCTGAACTTGGACCGCATTGATATTCACCATGTGGCCGATTGGCCTTTTCAACTATGGCCGAAACTGATCGCACTCAATATTCCTTACCGGATATTCTTGAGTGATTATGCCGCGTACTGCCCCCGCATCACGCTAACTCGGACGGACGCGACGTTTTGCGGCGATCCGCCGGCGACCAGCGCTTGCGTCGAATGTATCGATCGCTATGGCAGCCGGCTACCCGACCTGGATAGTCCGGCGGACTTGCGCCAGGGTTCGCGGCAACTGCTGGCAAACGCCAACGGCGTTTATTTGGCCTCGCGGGACGCGTTAAGCCGTTTCCGCCGCCGTTTCACGGAAATCCGATTTCGCTACCGCGCGCCGAATCCGAAATGCAATCCCGAATCCGCCGATAGCATTCGGCCGTTGATTCAGGATCAGCGAGTGCGGATCGCGGTCTTGCAGGCGTCGCGCAATGATGACGGTTTCGCGACGGTACTGGCGATGTCCAGATTGATGGCGGCTCGACGGCTGAATGCAGAACTGATCGTATTCGGCGAAGGCCTGGATGACGGCGCGCTTCTGGCGACCGGCAAGGCTTGGG
>NZ_JBYMAP010000387.1:0-2253 GCF_057766305.1 Methylomonas sp. BG-2
ATTACCTGATTACCCATAACCCTCAGCCAATTTAAGCAAGCGCCCCGGCACGGGCGGCGTATTGGCCGTCGCGACGAGAAATCTGGGCATCATGGTTCGCGGATCGAATAGACGGTTGAAGCGACAGCAAAACTCGGCCAGGGCCGTAAGTTGGGTTGAGATATAGCGAAACCCAACTCAACAGGCGTCAACCCGCGTAAGGCGGAACGCATCGCGGTTCCGCCGTATGGTGGCGTCTGATTGGCGGATCGCCTATCGGCATCCGCCCTACGGCTCTGGTTGGCCGCTTTTGGCCGGTCTCACGCGTTCAAACTCTGTCGGAGTTACTAACTTGGGCGACATTTAAATCCCCTGCCTTTTGTATCTGCCCTCGGCCTTTTTCCGGCCGGCGGCTTGACAAAGTCCATTGATAGACTTATCTTCAAGTTAAGTTTATTCAAAACCGGGAGGCCTTATGTTGGCCCCAGCGCAAAATCCCTTATCCGCCGATAGCGGGGCCGTGGCCGGCGCGGCGTTGCGGACTTTTTTCAATATTGCCGAGGCCTGGCGGCTCAACGTGGAACAGGCGATGGTGTTGTTGGGTCTGGATTCGCGCAGCACTTACTTCAAGTGGAAGAAGCAGCCGGAGTCGGCCAGTTTGAACGCCGACAAGCTGGAGCGTTTGTCTTACATCTTCGGCATTTACAAGGCTCTGCAGATTTTATTGCCGCGCGCCGAGGCGGCCGACCAGTGGCTGCACCAAGCTAATCAAGCCGCGCCGTTTGGCGGCCAGTCGGCGCTGCAGCGCATGTTGTCCGGGCGGGTGGCCGATTTGTACGTGGTCCGCCAATATCTGGACGGCCAGCGCGGCTAGCCGTGATCAATCCGGCGACGATCGCGGTCAACCGCATTACCTGGCTGCCGTGCTGGCGGCTGGTGCCCAGCCGGTTTCCGCCGGACGGCTTGTTCGACCGGGTCGCCGCGCCGGCCGATCTGGACATCGTGTTCGCGATCGAAGCCCTGACCAACGACCGCTTGCGCGAGCAGGCCGGCGACATTCGGCTGGTGGCGCCGGAAGACCGGATCGCCGGCCCCGGCACGACGCCGATCATGGCGGCCTTCACCCATTTGAATCCGGAAGGCAGCCGGTTTAGCGACGGCAGCTACGGCGTTTACTATGCCGCCTTCGATTTGGATACCGCGATCGCCGAAACCTGTTTTCACCGGGCCCGCTTTCTGAGCGCGACCCGACAAGCGCCGCTGGACATCGACATGCGCAGTTACGCCTCGGATTTGGACGCGGACTTGCACGACATTCGCGGCCGCCAAGCCGATTGGCCGGCCGTTTACACCGCCGATACCGCCGGCTACGCCGCCGCCCAGCGTTTGGCAAAACAGCTGCGGGACGCCGGCGGCAACGGCCTGGCCTATGCCAGCGTGCGCAATCCAGGCGGCGAATGCGTCGCGGTATTCAAGCCCCGGCTGCTGGCGCCGGTCAAGCAGGGCGCGCATTTTTGCTATGTCTGGGACGGCGAACGCATCAAGGCGGTTTATAAAAAAGAGCTGTACTCCACCGACCGTTCCGCTTTTTCGGAGAATTGACCATGCTGGATTTGCATCCGCCCGGCCCCGACAACCGTTATCACCAAGCCCACGTCGAGTTGCTGCTGGACAGTTATCGGCGCCTGCTTGGCAAGCCGTTGCTGAACGCGGTCGGCGACGATCTAGGCCGGCTGGTTTACGAAGCCGGCTTCGCCTTGCTGTCGCATAACACCGATCCCGATCCGCTGTTCAACTATGGCAACCGCAAAGCCTTGGCATTGTTCGAATTGACCTGGCCAGAACTGGTCGGCATGCCGTCGCGGTTTTCCGCCGAACCGGTCAACCGCGAGGAACGCGAGCGCTTGCTGGCGAAAGTCGCCCGGCAAGGCTACATCGACGATTACGCCGGCGTCCGCATTGCTAAATCCGGCCGGCGGTTCATGATACGCGGCGCGGTGGTCTGGAACCTGTTGGACGGCGAAGGCCGGCCTTACGGGCAGGCGGCGTGTTTCAGCGACTGGGATTGGTTGGAGTGATTGAAGACTTGCCAGCCCGCGCCCGGACGCTCCGCCCTGAAATTGGGCGTTTTTATAAATATTTACAATACTTTACATCAGTTGACGTCTATTAACCTTCTGGCGGCCTATGATTGACTCCCAACAACCTGTCATCAAGAAAGTGGTACCCGGACGATGTGTCGTGGAGGGTATTCATCGCGATGGCGGACGTTGC
>NZ_JBYMAP010000388.1:0-2251 GCF_057766305.1 Methylomonas sp. BG-2
AAATGATCGCTTCGATGCGGCCGGTAGCGGCGAATTGCTGAGTCAGATCGCGGAGAGTTGTCATCGGAAATGGTGCTGATAATCTGGATGGGCTCGCCGCGCTTGCCGGCTCCGACTGATAGCTTGGTAAACGCAAAGCGAGCTTTTGGTCACTTGATTTCATTTTCGGCTCGGTTAGGTTAGATTTTATCGGTCTTTATCGGCCATAGCACCTAGCGCGTTTCATTCGGATGCGACAGTTGCGTCGAACACCACTCCCATCACCATCGACCAAGAGTTGCCCTATGTCAGTCCGATTAGTTTTGACGCCGCTCGATGCTTTTTTTGCCGTTTTGTTGGCGACATTGTTGGGGGCGGCAATCTTTTTGACGCCAGTCCACATACCGGACGGCTTTCCGTTCCGGGCCGAGACAAAAGCGACCTCGGAGTTGGGCAAGTCGGCGCATCCGGCAGCGGCGAAGTTCGTCGACCGGACTTGGGAATCGGGTTTGGCATTTTCCCACCAGCAAGGCGACGAACATTTGGCCGGCATCGACGAGTCTTTAGGCGCGGGAGCTTGCGCGGCGGATTTCAACGACGATGGCTTTGTGGACTTGTTTTTGGTGAACGGTTCCGGCCAAACCCGCTATTACGGCAAAGCGTACTGGTGGCAGCAAGCCGAGGGCAATGCGCTGTATCTGAATGAAGGCGGCCGTTTTAGAAATGCCACCGAACAGAGCGGATTGGCCAGGAAAATGTGGGGCATGGGCTGTTTGGCGGCTGATTTGGATAACGATGGCAATACTGATTTATTGGTTACCGGCAAAGACGGCAACCTGCTCTACCACAATACCGGCAAAGGCCGTTTCGTCGATGCGACGGTTGATGCCGGTTTGGCCGGCGGTGGGTGGGCAACGTCGGCTGCCGCGGCCGATTTCAATCGCGACGGCCTGCTGGACCTTTATGTTGGCAATTTCATTGACTTTCAGAAAGGTAAGAAAACCTTCGAAGCCAACAGTCAATTCGTCGGCGAAAGAAAAAGCGCGTTCGATGCTAGCCTGTATCCGGCTCAATCCAACCGTTTGTATTTAAATAGCGGTGGCTTTAAATTCAGGGAAGTCGCCGAGGCGGTCGGCGTGCTGGATGCCGACGGCCGTACCTTGGATGTGAGCTGGCAAGATCTCAACAGCGACGGTTGGCCGGACTTGCTGGTAAGTAACGATCGCGGTACCGGCTCGAACGGCGCGTATTTGAACCGGGGCGGCGAGCGCTTCGACGCCGGCAGCCAAGCCTTGGGCTTGCGTTCGGCGCTAGGCAGTCGCGGTATCGCTTCCGGCGATCTGGATGGCGACGGGCGCGGCGATTTGCTGGTGGCCAGCGCCACCGGCGAAAATACGGTTGCGTTAATCCGGGAAACGACGGCGGATGGGAGCGAGCATTTTAGGGATAGAGCCAGGGAAAACGGTATCGGTGCCAACCGTTATCTCAATGTGTCAGGTTGGTCGCCGCTGATACACGACTTCAATAACGACGGCTTTAACGATGTACTGGTCGCCGCCGGACAGTTGGAGCCCGATCCCGATACCGCCCGAATCAGCCTAGGGCAAGCCAAACAACTCTGGTTAAACGACGGCAACGGTCAATTGGTCGACGCGGGTAGCGACGCGGGTTTGGCGCTAAAAGACGCCCAGTCGGCGCGCGGCGCGGCGGCCGCGGACTTCGATAACGATGGAGACATCGATGTCTACGTCACTCACAACAACGATTTGGGCCAGTTTTTAGCGAACGAGTCGCCGCCTCGACATTGGTTGGGTTTGAAATTGGTCGGCGAAAAATCCAACCGCGACGCGCTAGGCGCGGTCGTCCGCGTGTATGCGGCCGGACGGGTTCAAGTCAAATCGGTGCTTAGCGGCGAAGGATTTTTATCCGATAGCGACAAGCGTTTGCTGTTTGGGTTGGGCGATGCCGACGCGGTCGAAAAATTGGAGGTCGTATGGCCGAGCGGGGGGAGTCAGACTCTGCATTCCGCCGCTATCGATCGATATTGGCTGATGCGGGAGGGAAAAGATGAACTCGTCGCGCTGGCTGGCGCCCAGTCCGCTTCAGCGGTGGCACCGCAGCTAAGATTGAAATTGGGAGCCGACCGTCCGGACGTTCGAATTCGCTATTTGCGCCTGCTCGAGCGTCGTCAGGCCGAAGTAGACATTTGGCCGGAATTGATGGCTGGCGTGCGCGATCCCGAACCGGCGGTGCGGCGCGCGGCTATCGACAT
>NZ_JBYMAP010000389.1:0-2250 GCF_057766305.1 Methylomonas sp. BG-2
TGGACGGCAAGAAAGGCGACGGACACGACCTACACAAAATTACGCTTGAGAACGGCGAGCAATGGTACCCTTCCAAACCCATGCTTTACGACATCCTCGCCATTCAAACCCTTTACGGCGTCAACCCCCATACAAACGAAGGCGATAACATCGGCACAGAGGCCCACAGATTCAAAACCGGCGCCGACGCCATCCAAGCCATCTGGGATGCCCGCGGCACGGACGAAATCGACGCCAGCGACCAAAGCCAAAGCGTCACCATTGACCTACGCCCAGGCCATTTCAGTTTTGTCGGCAGTAGTGAAAAAACAAGTAAATCCCAAATAGCCATTGCCTTTCAAGTGGCTGGTCAAGAAAACAACTGGATCGAAAACGCTATCGGCAGTTCTAAAAACGATCATTTGACCGGCAATGGCGGCAACAACCGACTTGAGGGAGGTGGAGGTAAAGACACGCTGGAAGGCGGGGCTGGCGCCGATACGCTGATTGGAGGAGAGGGTGAAGACTTATACATAATCGAAGGCAACGACACTATTGTTGATAGCGGTCAAAATAGAATTTTCTATGAAGGTAAACTTATTGATGGTGTATTTACCGATAACGGCAGCGGCACAATCTTTACTTCTCGTGACGGCAAGATTATTCAGTTCCATTCTCCCGGCCATCTGACGCTGAGTGCCGAAGATAGCATAACTTTCCAAAACCAAACTAGCGCTAGTGCATTCGCAGAGAACGATTTCGGCATTCATCTGCAAACTGCCGCCGCCGACGTTTCGGCAAGTGTTATTCCCCACGGCGACCTCAAACCCCTGGACCAAGACCCCAATACCGCCGGCATTCAGATTGGCACCGATGCGTTGGGCAACGTCATCGTCGGCACGGAGGCCGATCCGGGCCGGGAAGATATCCTTTACGACGACACCGGCAACGACCGCTTGGAAGGCTATGCCGGCAGCGATATTTTGCTGGCCAATCGCGGCGGCGATAATCTGCTGTACGCCGACCAGCAACAAGACTTCCAGACCCTATACAACCAAGGCCAAACCGCTGTCGGCACGGCGCAACGCGGCGACCTGCTGGCCAGCGGCGGCGGTAACGATCAACTGTTCGGCGGTACCGGTCGGGACGTATTGGCCGGCGGCGACGGCGCCGATGTGTTGGTGGGCGGCGGCGATGACGATTTGCTCTACGGCGATGGCGGTATCGCCAACGCTAGCGGCGCTTGGTCCTTGACCCGTTGCCGAACTGGACGAAGACGGCGTGACTCATCACCGCCAGCAACTCAACGGGGCCGTCGTTCAGGCGGCGACACTGGGCGGTAACGATATTTTGTACGGCGGCAGCGGCAACGATTTATTGGATGGCGGCAAGGGCAACGACGTATTGGACGGTGGCGCCGGCCGCGACCTCCTGCAAGGCGGCATAGGCAACGACGTACTCTATGCTGACGAACAAAACGCCGAAGCGGCCCTGGGTCCGGTCCCCGCCGACCGCCTGGGCGACTTCCTCAGCGGTGGCACCGGTGACGACTTACTGATCGGCGGCGGCCGCTCCGATGCTTTGATGGGCGGCGAAGGCAGCGACTGGCTGGAAGGCGGGGCCGGTAACGACATCATCTTCGCCGATGCGGATTACACCACTTCGGTCAATGATTGGACTTTTGCAAAGATTGACCAGACCTATCCCTTTGCCGATTCGACTCGGCCCAACCTGAACGGCGTCGGCCTCAGCCCGGTGAACGGCTCGCTCGATACCGGCCAAGGCGGTGATGACATCGTCTACGGCGGCGACGGCGGCGATTGGGTCATGGGCGGGCGTGGCGACGACGTGATTTACGGCGAAAACGGCATGGACGCCCTCGACGGCGGCGCCGGTAACGATACGGTCTACGGCGGGGCCGACGACGATGCGCTGGAAGGCGACCTGAATGCCGACATCGCGCAACACGGCAACGACTTCCTGGACTTGGGCGCCGGCCAAACCCAGCAATTTGCCCGGGGCGGCGGCGGTAGTGACACCATCATTGGCGGCGATACCGCCGATACGATCGAAGGCGACGCAATGATCGCCGGCCGCGCGGCGGATTACCACGGCGACGACACTATCGACGCGAAAGGCGGGAATGACGACGTGTGGGGCGAAGGCGGCGCCGATACCCTTTACGGCGGCGATGGCGACGATTATCTGGAAGGCGATGCTACCGGCATAGCCGCACTCTACCAAGGCGACGACGCGCTCTATGGCGAAGCC
>NZ_JBYMAP010000390.1:0-2247 GCF_057766305.1 Methylomonas sp. BG-2
ATTCCAGCAGGCCCGCCCAGCGGCCGAAAGCCGCCAGCGGATGCCGTCCGGTCGGCGGCTCGCCGAGGCAATAGTCCAGCACGACGGCCAAGATGACGATAGCGGTTAAAGTCATGCGGATGTGAACCAGGATAGCGGCGCGAAGCCAGATATTCGATCGTTGAGACGGTCGCCCGCCTCCCGATTTAGCCGAGGATCCGGCTTTTGACGACGCCGCGAAGCGGCAAATTCGATTGCACCGCTCCGCGCCTTAGCGCGCGGAGCCCGGCGGCAACGGCTCGCAAGAAGAAGCTCAAATCGCCGAGTGTTCGGTTTTGCCGGACATCAAGATTTTGACCATCGAGACCAGCGCGAAAATGGCCAGACCGTAAAGCAAGGTCGCCGACAGATAGGATGGATAGTACCTTGCGAAACCTTCGGCGTATTGCGCCAGCGATGTTTCCGCGTGGCGGCCCGACAACCAGTAGAAACTGCCGTTGGAAATCAAAAAGGCGGTTGAAGTCGAAACCGCCAGCGCGACAAAACGCTGCATGCCGTTGGTCACGGTCAGGCCCGAATAACGACGGCACCATTTACCGCCCAGCCACATGGCACCGTAGGCGAAGATCAAGAATCCGTAGGCCGGCGACACGCAAAAGTCGCTGACGCCCAGCTTGGTGATCGCCAGATAGTCGATCAAGCCGGCTTCCAGCGATAACAACGCGAACAGGTATCGGCCGCCCAACCACAGCCCGGCCAGGAAGAAAATGGCCAATGAGGCATCGGGTAGCGCGAACGGCGTGCCGAAATGGTGAAAGCGGGTGGCGGCCATCAGCGCCATCAACGCAACGGCGCCGGGTTTGACGGCAAAACTAGACATGGTCATCGAGAAGTCTCCGGTAAATTGAATCAGTTGTTGTAATGTACGGAAAAGAAGAAATTCCGGCCGGCGGTATTATAAGTATCGACGGTTTGATATTGCTTATCCAGCAGATTGTTTAATTTAGCGCTCAGCGTCCAATGCTTGTCGATATGGAAGGCGGTACGCAAGTCCACGGTCACGAAGCCGTCCACTTTCCGGGTATTGGCCCGGTCGTCGTAGCGATGGCCTTGCGCCAGCACGTGGCCGCCGACATCGAAGACGCCGAACGAGCGCGATAGGTCGTATGACAGGCTCTGTTCCGCGCGCCGGGCCAGGTCCAGATTGGTTTGGCGATTGCGGGGGCTGAGCAGGCTCATGCTCAACTTGTTTTGCCAGCCCAGCCATTGGCCGCCCAGTTCCGCCTCGAGGCCGTCGATTTGGGCTTTGTCGACGTTTTGCGGCTGGTAGAGGTAGGTCGTCGAATTCAGGACTTCGCCGGCCCAATCAATCAAATTGTCGATATTGGTGTGGTAGGCGCGCAACTGCCAATTCAACCAGGCGTGCTGGCCGCCGAGACCTGCTTCGAAGGTCGTCGATTCCTCGGGCTTCAAGCGCGGATTGCCCTCGGTGATGTAGGTAAAGCCGGCAAAGCTGGACTGGTTGTGCGGCCAGTATAAATCGTTGAAGGACGGCGCCTTGAAGGCATTGCCGAAACTGGCGAACGCGCTTAAGCCGTAATCCCAGTTAAAACGCCAGCCGAAATTGCCTGTCACCCGGTCGCCGAAGGCTTGGTTCTCGTCCCAGCGCAACGAGGCGTTGACGAAATGCCGGTCGAACAGCCGGCTATGCAAGTCGCCGAACACGCCGACATCGTAACGCGAAGATTCGCTGTAGTTCACCGAACTACGCACTTCGTCGAAGCGAAAATCGCTGCCCAAGGTCAAGCGATGGGCTTCAGTCAGGCGCAATTCGTTCTGCCAACTGGCATTCCAGCGCGTGGTGTTGTATTGGCTGTTGAACCGGCCGTTCGCGTTGAAGTTGTCGGCCCTGTCCTCGGTTTGGCCGAAACGCAGTATCGAGCGCCAACGTTCCAGTACGTCGAAACTGGCCGTCGTGCCGACCATTTGATTGACGAAGTCGGTGCGATTCGGCGTGCCGTCGTATTCGGATTTACCTTCTGCACGCATGAAAAAGGCTTCGATTTCGGCGTTGTTGGCGAAACGATGGCCAAAACGGGCGTTCAAACCGGTGTTGTAGTAAGCGTCTCTATCGGTTTCCGTGCCGATGCTGCGGATATTGAAGCCCTGGCTACCAAGATGGGAGGCACCGAGGCTATACCAATTGTCGCCCCATTTGCCGCTGACCGAGCCGGCGCCGTTGACGGTATCGAAGGAACCGGCACCGGC
>NZ_JBYMAP010000391.1:0-2227 GCF_057766305.1 Methylomonas sp. BG-2
CCCAACTGGCCAGTTTTTGTTGGCCGGACACCCAGAAGGCATGGGCCAGCCACCAGCGGAGCGCGAAGTCGGCCGCCGCCGAGGTTTGCTTGATCAGTACGGCGCGGATGGCCGGTTTCGGCGCCTTGGTCGCCGGGTGAAAATAAAGACTGTGCATCGTAAATCCTCGTTAACGGATAAAAAAACCGGTCAGCAAACCCATTTGCAACCAGCGCGGTAAATAAAGGTCCAGCGGCGGCGTCGCGGTTTCGCCGCTCGGGCGGTCCATGGCCTGGCCCAGCGTCAAACCGGCCGCCAGCGCCGACAGCAGCCGGAATTCGCCGCGCTCGATTTCGCTGGCGTTCACCTCGAAACCGTTGCGATGCACCACGACATGGCTGGCGCCGTCGGCCAGCGAAATCGGCGTATCGGCTTCGGCCTCCGGCTGGTTGGCTTGCCAGATTGCGAACACCGGATAGGGCGAGGCCAGCAAGCGCAGCGACGGATGAAAACGCAGCCGCAAGGCTGGATACAGACTGGCCGGCACCGCCGCCAGACCGCGTACGTCCAGCAGCGCGGCGTCGGCCGCGTGGTAGGCGCAGTGCCAATACCATTCCAGGCGGGCCACGTCAGCCAGATAATCCAGCCCATGGGTCGGTGGAAAATCCGCCAAGAAATCCGCCAAGGCCTCGCCGTAATGCAGCAAGGCCGCCTGGCCCGGCGGATGGGCTTCGATGAAAAACCGCGCCAGATAGTTAAAAAATTGCTCGCCCACCAGCCGTTCGACCACCGGATACACCTCGCGCAAGGCCTGAGTCAGGCCCAGCCGGGTATTGTTGCGGTACAGAGCCAAACGCTTTTCGGCCGGGATTTCGCCGCCGACGACGTCCGCCGGCACCCGCTCGACCAAACCGAAAGCGTAGTCGGCCATGTCTCGTTGCAAATCAAGCAGTGCATGCATCGTTGGTCTCCAATAATTCGTCGGCCTTGGCGGCCTCGTGCAACAGCACCGGCCAGGCCGGCAATTCCGCATCCCATTCGATCAAGGTCGGCCGCCGGCCGATGCGCCGCAATACTTGGCGGTACAACTGCCAGACCGGCGCCGCCACCGGCCCGGCGTGGGTGTCGAGCAGCAGACTCGCGCTGTCGATAGTACGCAGCGCGTGGCCGGCCAGATGCAATTCGCCGATCCGCGCGCCGTCCAGTTCGGCCAGATAATCGGCCGGGTTCCAATGCAGGTTGTGGCTGGAGACGTACAGATTGTTGACGTCCAGCAGAATGCCGCAACCGCTGCGCCGGGCCAGCTCGTTCAAAAACCCGCTCTCGCTGTAATCGGCGACCCGGTATTGCAGATAAGCGGCCGGGTTTTCGATCAACAGCGTCCGCCCCAGAAAGTCCTGGACTCGGCCCAGCCGGTCGCACACGTGGTTCAGCGCGGCTTCGGTGTAGGGTAGCGGCAGCAAATCGTTCAGATAGCGGCCGCCCTGCGAACTCCAGCTCAAATGTTCCGAGACCAGGCCGGGATCGATACGATCGATTAAGCGCTTGAGTTGGCGCAGATACTCGGTATCGAGCGGATCGGTCGAACCCAGCGACAGGCCGACGCCGTGCAAACTGATTGGCCGCTCGGCGCGCAAGGTTTCCAGGTAGCGCAGCGGCGGTCCGCCGGCGCCGAAATAATTTTCGCTGTGGACTTCCAGCCAGCCGACCGGTACCGGGCCGGCCAAGGCATCGCCGTGATGGGCCGAACGCAGGCCGACTCCGGCGCAAGCCGGAATCGGCGCGGCGACCCGCCGCGAAAGTTGAGAGGATCGTGGCGTTGTCATCGCGGCTTACATGCCGGGCATCTGGGTTTGGCCGCCGACGATGCGCTCGCAAGTCCCGGCCGGCACCGCGATGAAGGCGTCTTTTTGGCCGTCGCTGCTGGAATGGCCGGCGCAAGCGTTCGACAAGGTCTTGCAGTCGTTCTTGCCGGCCTTGGCGACGCCGTAGCATTTTTCCATGTCCATCTTGTCGGCGGCGACCGCCGAACTTTGCGCGCCGATCGCGGCCAGGGTTAACAAGGAAGCGACGGCGGCTGTCATCACGGTATTCGAGTTTTTCATAGTGGTATCTCCAATTTGAGTGGTTAAGTTTGAGTAACGTCGGCGGCGTTTGCCGCGACGTTTTAGGTATTACAAACGCCGTGCCAAAATCGTTTTTCATGAAATACTCAATTGAATTCAATAGGATAACGGAGTTAAAGTCG
>NZ_JBYMAP010000392.1:0-2221 GCF_057766305.1 Methylomonas sp. BG-2
CGGGCGGACGCGGCGGATTGAGTTAGTCAAACTCGCGGCCGCGGTTCGGGCAAACGGTCCGGCGGCGCCGGGAGACATTTTTATAACCACGTTCGTATCCGCATTAGACTCAGGGGAGCTGTCATCGTGGATCAGCGCAGTCAGCCAAGGGGGGGAAAGGGCGGGGAATCGCCAAGCGCCGGTCCGTCGGCGTCTATCGGATTTTCACGTTCCGCCGCTGGCGCCGAGCGGCGCGAGCGGGTGAGAATATTGTTCTCGAATCTACCGTTTTCGCTGACTATTAGCGGTTTGTTGGCCAGTCTATTGGCGGCGGTTCTGGCGCCGGAAATCCAGGGTGCCCGATTATTCGATTGGTTCGCGGTGTTGGCCGCCGTGTTGCTGGCCAGAACCTTAATGCTGTTGGTTTGGCGGCGCCGGCCCGATGCCGGTATCGGGCCGGCCGATGTCGAAGCTTGGTTGTTCTGGTTTCGGCTTGGCACGATCGCCGCCGGAGTTGTTTGGGGCGTCGGTGGACTGCTGCTGGCACCGGTCGGCGATATCAGTCACAAAATCTATGTGTCGTTCGCGTTGGGCGGCTTATGCGCCGGCGCCGCCACCACCTTGGCGGTCGATAGTTTTTCGTTGGTCGGATTTTTATTGACGGTACTGGTGCCGCAAATCGCGTTTCTGGCAATGCAGCAGGACGCGATTTCGCACGGCATGAGTGCGATGGAAACGCTGTTCATGATTTTTCTGGTGGCCAGTTCCAGGCAATCGCGCCGGCAATTGGTGGAAAACTTTCGTTTGCGGATGCAGGCCACCGACAACGAATTGCGGTTCCGGCATATGCTGGAGAGCAGCCCGGTCGCGACGTGCATCGAGGATGCCGCCAACGGTCGGGTGATCTTTGCCAACAATAGTTATGCCTTGTTGATCGATACCACCCTGGAGCGGGCCATCGGCGCGTTTACCGCCAGTTATTACGCCAACCCCGACGAGTACGCGGCGGTTTTGGAGCGCTTGGGCAACGGCGAACAGGTTACCAACCAGCTCGTTGAATTGCATAGCCCACGGGGTAGTGGCTGGGTGAAATGGACGTTGGCGTCGTATTTTCCGGTGGACTACCAGAGTAAGCCGGCCTTGCTGATCTGGTTTTACGATATTACCGAGCGCAAGATCGCCGAGGATAGAAACCAGCATTTGGCCTATCACGACGGTTTGACCGGTTTGCCGAATCGCTCGCTGTTTCGCGATCGAGTGCAACACGCCATCGCCAGCGCCGAACGCGATCGCGGCAAATTGGCTTTGATGTTTGTCGATCTGGATCAATTTAAACCGGTCAACGATCAACACGGTCACGGCGTCGGCGATCAGTTGCTGAAAGCGGTGGCGGAGCGCCTCTACCGTTGCCTGCGCAAGTCGGATTCGCCGGCCCGGCTTGGCGGCGATGAATTCGTCGTGTTGTTGCCGGCGATCAAGACTGAACGGAATGCGTTGGAGATCGCCGAGAAAATTCGCCACGAGTTGAGCGTGCCGTTTGAAATCGAAGGATTGATGCTGGAAATCTCCGCCAGCATTGGGGTGGCGATCTATCCGGACCACGCCGACAACGCGCAACGCTTGGTGGATTGCGCGGATTTGGCGATGTATTACGCCAAAGCCGAGGGTAGGAACCGGGTGCGCACCTACCAAGCGAATCTGCGCGACGCCAATGCCTGACGCCGCCGGTTTGGCGGGTTCGCGCCGGAGTCGGCGTTTCACTCGAACGGTCAAGTGGGCTTGGGCTGCTTTATAATGCGGTATTCACGTACTGGCCATTGACGGCGCCGCCATGAAAAAAATCATCCAGAAAATTTCCGCCGCGATTTCCGAAGCGACCCTGCCGGAAAAAGCCAGGGCGCACTATGCCGCCGGGCGCTACAAGGAAGCGAGCGATCTGTTCAAGGAATTGTTGAAACAATCGGGCGATGCCGAGACCAAACGCTGTCTGGCCGATTGTTATCTGCAGCGCGCCAAGGTGATGGCGGCCAAAGCCATGTTCAAGGAAGCTTGTGTGCTTTGGGAAAACTACGCCGCCCATGCCGATTGCCCGCCGCAAGCGCAAGACCTTTACCTGCTGTGGCTGTTGGCCGGTAAAAACGAGCGCAAGGCTTACACGGTGCTCGAAGGGTTCTGCGCCCGGCAATTGGATGAAGACTATCCCGAGTTGGCGGCTTACCTGGGAGCGCTATTGGTTTCGGGG
>NZ_JBYMAP010000393.1:0-2215 GCF_057766305.1 Methylomonas sp. BG-2
GGTTTTGATTGAAAGCGACGACTGGGGGCCGGGTGGAGCTTATCAGGCCGAAAGACTGAAAAGTCTGCTGGATGCCTTGGCCGATACGCGCGACTCCACCGGGCGCCGCGCGGTGCTAACCGGCGACGTGATCTTGTCCGTGCCGGATATCGCCAAAACCCAAGACGATGCCGAAGGCCGATACTTCCGAAGACGGCTGGATACCGATTTCCCGGAAATTTTTCAAACGATGCGCTCTGGCATCACACAAGGCACATTCGTTCCGCAACTGCACGGCTTAGAGCATTTGAACGGCGATGCCTTTGCCAGGCTGCTGCGCCAAGGTGATCCGCGCCTAAACGACGCGCGCGCCACTACCGACTGGTGGGATTGGGAATCGCTGGATTCACCGCTACAAGGCCACTATGTCGATGGAGGTCAGTTGCCGACCGTGCCGATAGACTCCAATAGAGCCCGCGACATCGTCGAGACAGCCAGCCGCTTTTTTACCGAAATGTTCGGGCAGCCCACGCTGACCACGGTCGCGCCCTGTTATCTTTGGGGCGACACTATCGAAGCGTGTTGGCGAGAGTTGCAAATTACGGCGATCCAAACCGCCGGTTACCGTTGTGTCGGGCGCGATGGCAACGGCAAATATATCGCCGATCCCGCTTTGATCCGTTGCGGGGAGCGTAACCGCTTCGGTCAATGCTATTTGGTTCGAAATGTCATGTACGAACCCACCGACGGCAAGCACACACCGGACAGCGCCTACGCCGAAGCTTTAGTTGCGCATCGCCAGGCCTTGCCGCTGACCATTTCCACACACAAATACAATTTCACCCGCAGCGATACACAGTGTCGAGACTCGATCGCCGGATTGCGGCAATTGTTAAACCGAATTTGCACCACGCTGCCTCGAGTCCGGTTTTTGGCTTCGCCAGAATTGGCGGAGTGGCTGAACGGCAACCGAAACGAAGTCAACAATCGGTTTAACGGAGACGCTTGGCAAAGCTTAAACCAAGCCAGTGGTTACCGCCAGGTCGGTGCGTTTCTGTATCGGTTGTATTACCGACACCCGAAACTGGCTTGGATCGGCTATCTGACCGGTTTAATCCTGCCAGCCTGGATCATTTGCGAGACCAGTAAACGCGCCGGCTAACCCTCAAAATTCCGATGAAAATTAGCGCTGTCATTCCAGCTTATAACAATGCGGAATTTCTTCGCGACGCCGTTGCCAGCGTTCGCAATCAAAGCCATCTAGTCGACGAAATCATCGTGGTGGACGACGGCTCGGTTGACGATACGGAAACGGTTGTCGCCGATCTCGGCGGTGATATTGTCTATCATCGCCAAGCCAACCAAGGCCCTTCAGTCGCCCGCAATCAGGGCGTTGCACTTGCCGGTGGAGAATGGATCGCGTTTTTGGACGCCGACGACCAGTGGACACCCGATAAAATCGCCAAACAGTTGCGGACGCTACAAACTTATCCGTCGCTACGCCTGATCGCCGGCGACATGGCGGAAATCGATCGTGATAATCGGCTGCTTACCGCGTCGGTATTGGGCAAACACGGGCTTCTGGAAACATTTTCTAGCTTGGCCGGAGCCCCGGTGCCGAACGCGTTGGCGGCCTTGGTCAAGAAAAACTTTATTCCGACCGGGACCGTGTTGGTCGATAAGGCCGTACTATACGAAGCCGGCCTGTTTAATCCGACGATACGGTTCGGCGAGGATCTGGAGCTTTGGGCTAAAATCGCCGCGAAACATCCAATCAGTTGCCTGCCCGACCCTTTGATGCTACGGCGGCAGCACGGCAACAACGCCACGCAAGCCAGCGAACGCATGCTGGTTGATCTGACACGGGTGATGGAATCGCTGGCCCGGCAAACCGGCCTGGAGCTGAGGGCTCAAGGCGTATCCCCAGGCGGATTGGTCGCAAAAGCGTTTTGGACTTTGGGGTATTGGTATTTCGCCAATGGCACTCGCGCCGCCGCCCGCTCCGCCTTCACGAGCAGTTTTATGCGCGAACCGAATGCCAAAGCCTTACTTTATCTGATCGCCGCTTTGATGCCGCGGAGCGCCATAGCCGGGTTGCGGGCCGTCAAACAACGCATATTCGGCCAATAATTCACTGACCTCACAGCTCTCGTCGATTCTTATGACCGCACCACATCCTAAACGCATCGTGTTTGTCGAAAATGGTATCGGCTACGGCGGCGCCATCATTTGTCTG
>NZ_JBYMAP010000394.1:0-2206 GCF_057766305.1 Methylomonas sp. BG-2
ATTGCGGTTGGTTTAAACTTTCGCGACGGTTTTTTCGGACTGATCGGACAACGACGATTTAGGTCGTGGACCGTTGCTTAACCGTGCGGGTTTCGGTTGTTTACAACCGCGCGCGATTGGCGACGACTTAAATTCTTTACCCTGTGTGAAAGCGGGTGATGGGTGGGTAAAATCCAAGTTAACACGTCATTAGTATTCACTTGCCACGCAAAAGGACGAAAAATACATGAACTCACCCGCATCCGCCGACTCGGCCACTCGGATCGATACCACCGCTAATACATCCGCGCGTCTGCAAGGACTCAAGGCCCGCCGCAAACTCTGGCTGAAAGTGCATCTTTGGTTGGGCTTGAGCCTGGGTTTTGTTCTGGCTTTGATCGGCTTGACCGGTTCGGTACTGGTGTTTTGGCAGGAAATCGACCGAGCGCTGAATCCTGGGTTATACGTTTCGGCGCGCGTCGGCGGCGAGCTTCAGTCGTTGGACGCGATATTCGCGGCGGCCGAGCGGGCCGCGCCTCCGGATTGGGATTCGGCCTGGGCCGATGCGCCGACCGTAGCCAACGGCAATTATGTCTTCGGTTTTTATTACCCGACTGGCAGCCAGTCGCCGGACTCCGCGCAATCGTTAAACATTGCAATCGACCCGTTCACGGCGGAGCCGGTCGGGCGGCGGGTGTTTTACCACGCCGGCAATCCGCTGAAACACAGCTTGATGGGCTTTTTCTTCAAGCTGCACTATGCCTTGCTGCTGGGCGACACCGGCGTGACGATCGTTGGAGTATTCGGCGCGTTGTTCATGGTGTCGGTATTGTCGGGCCTGATTTTGTGGTGGCCGTTGACCGGAAAATGGCGGCGGACCTTGACGATCAAACGCCGGGCCAGCCGCGAACGGTTCAATCACGATTTGCACCAAAGCGCCGGCTTTTACAGTTTGGCGGTCATGCTGGCCTTGCTGGTTTCCGGCATTTACTTCAATTTGCCGGAGCCGTTCCGCTGGCTGGTCGGGCAATTTTCCGAATTGAGTCCGGAGCCACCGGTTCCGGCGCTGTCTTCGCCGAGCCAATCCGGTGCGCTGCAGCAAGCGATCAACCAAGCCCGGCGCGATTTTCCCGGCGGCGTGCCGCAATTCTATACCTGGGAAGGCGGCAATCAGCGTCGTTTCCAAGCCTGTTATCGCGACGTCGAATCGTTGCGACACAAAGTGATGAACGACCGCTGTCTGGTTTTCGATCGGGTCAGCGGCGCGCTGCTGCAGGTCCAGGATGCCGAACACGGCAGCGCCGGCGATGTTTTCATGCTTTGGCAATGGCCGCTGCATTCCGGCCGGGTGTTCGGCTGGACCGGTCGGATTCTGGTGTTCGTGACCGGTCTGCTTTGCCCCTTGCTCTTCGCCACCGGTGTGATTCGCTGGCTGCAAAAGCGTAAAGCCGCGAGATCGAAACTCATGGTTCGGATCGCGTGAAATACTTCCGTTTAATTTCCGGCGGTTCCGCGGCGACAGGCTAGAGCGATGCCGACAACCGTATCGCACTGAGTTGCGTAACGCGGGCAAGCGGCTGGGCGAACCGACTCGGCGGAAAAAACGCAAGCTCAACGCCGCGAGCACTGGCGGACTGAAACAAGCATCCAAAAAACCCTTGGACGGACTTTTCCGGAACGGATAGATCAGTTCAGTTCGGGGGATGGGCCAGAAGGGCTTTCGGGCTACAGGCGCTGCGGTAGCGTTCTTGCTATAGCTAGAGCAAAAAATAAGCGCCACGGAGGGCGCTTATTTCAAGGTTTGTGGCGGAGAGAAAGGGATTCGAACCCTTGATACGTTGCCGTATACACACTTTCCAGGCGTGCGCCTTCGACCGCTCGGCCATCTCTCCAGGTGTGAATCAGTCGGAAGAAACATGCTAAGGTTATTCGACCCTTCGGCGACCGCCGGAATGGTTTTTAAAAAAACCGGTGACTGACTTATCCTGGTTAGGATACCCGATACACTGCGCAATTGCAACGCTGGGCCGGTCCAACGACGCACGGGCCTGAATTGGTCGAGTACGACCGGGCACTTCCAAAGGCGGAGTTTGTAATGCTGGCAGATCCTTCCATCAATATGAACACGAAATAAGCGGCCGCCAAGTCAAACGTTTTCCAGCGGAAAACGCGCGGAGCGGCATTCATTTCAAAGCAAGAACGCGTCAACCGTGCATAAATACCTCGG
>NZ_JBYMAP010000395.1:0-2199 GCF_057766305.1 Methylomonas sp. BG-2
GGTATTCGGGTCGTCTTGAATCGCCCGATCGATCATGTAGACGCTGCCGCGGATAACCGCGGCAAATAACAACGCGGACACTACAAATTCTAAAGGTAAACCCGCTAACACGCCTGCCGACGCTAACAGTCCGATAGCCGGGCCGGGCTTTCCAATTCTCGGAATTGTCATTTTGCCTCCTAAACCGTTTTTCGGTCGATGAGTGAATACAAATTCACTATATCGCCGATAGAAAATTACACAATACCGCCGAATATTGATTTATTGTTTCCATAAAATTAATAATAAGCGGTGTATGCTTATTTTAAGAGTGCGCTTGTTCCGGTGTCCGCGCTTTGGCTCTCAAAATCAAACGAGATGCGTGTGAAATTGACGCTGAACGGCAAAGGGCGGCTTGCGTAAGTGTTAAGCATTCCACCGAATACCGATTAACGACGCCAGCTTGCTTGTTGGCGCCGCGCGGCTCTCCCGCCAACGGCCTGCCGGCAAGGCAGAGTGCGTTGAACCGGCGAATTCCGAGTAAAATGGCTATGGACGCCGCCTAAAAACTTCGACTTTTATTCCCAATCCCGTGGCAAAGCTATTTCAAATCCCGCAAAACCATCCGCAACGCTTCGTATTGCACAACGAAGTGCATGCCAGGGCATCGTCGATTCCGCGCCTGCCGGTCAGAGCCAGTTATCTGGCGCTGACTTTGTCGAACGAGGAAAAAATCCTGGAACGCCCGCACCTAAAAGCACTGTGCGAACGTTTCGGGGTCATTCCGCCAGGCAACGACGCCGATCATTTCAGCGCCAACTTCGATGCGTTTCAGATGAGTTGGGAGCAGCACGGCGAATTCAGCACGTATACGTTTTACGCTTACGACGCCACGGAAGAACCGTTCGAGGACCCGGCCCTGAGCAAAGTGCCGGTGGACTGGCTGGCCCGAATCGAAGGGCAAACCATCGTCGCCGCGCACGCCGCCGTGGTCTCGGCGGAGGAGATCGGTTATCAGAATGAAACCGACTTGTCGCCGCTGACGGCATACTTTGTCGGCAATGCGGTTGCGGGGTCGAAAGTGACCGGCGGCGCGGCGTCGGTATTTACCGATTTTAGAATCCACGTTGACGGCTTCAGCCGCTTTCTGGTGGTGAACCACGAATTAAAGACCGCGCAGGCCGGCCGCTTGCTGCATCGTTTGTTCGATATCGAAGTGTATCGGGTCCTGGCCTTATTAGCCTTCCCGATAGCCCGCAAACAATACCCGGAACTGAAAAAAGCCGACCGTCAGCTCTACGCAATCACCAACTCAATGACCCAGCCCGACGCCGACGACGCGAAACTGCTGGATGAACTGACCGCATTGGCGGCGGAAGTCGAAAATCAAATTTCCAGCCATCAATTCCGCTTCGCCGCCGCCAGCGCCTATCACCAACTGGTCGGCCAACGCCTGACCGACCTGCGCGAAGTGCGGATTCAAGGCATTCAAACCTTGGGAGAGTTTTTAAAGCGCCGCCTCGATCCGGCAATGACCACCTGCAACTCGCTCTCGCACCGCTTCAACTTGGTGTCCGAGCGCGTCAGCAACGCCAGCCAATTACTGCGCACCAAGGTCGATATTATCATCGAGCGGCAAAATCAAGGACTGCTGTCATCGATGGCTCTGCGCGCCAAAATGCAATTGCGCTTGCAGCAAACGGTGGAAAGCATTTCCATCGTCGCGATCGCCTACTATGCCGCCAGCCTGACCGGCAAAATCGCCGAAGGCCTGCATGCCGCCGGCTGGCCTGTTGACCCGGCGCTGGTCGAGGCCGCCGCCATTCCGTTTATCCTGGTGGTCATCGCGATCGGCACCAAACGCATCCATAAAAATATCGCGGACACGACCGATCTATAAGCGGGTTTCAAGCCGCAGAAACGCGGCTTGCTTTTCGATAACCCCCGTCAATAAACTCGGTCCGTCGCCTTGGCCCCAATACTCCCAACCGAAGGCTCGCGCCGCACCGTTAGAAATGCCTCAAGCCGGATCGCAATCGACGCATGCGCCGGCCTCGGCTCCGGAAAACAGCGCGCGTATCGCCGCGATACGGGCCGGGTCCAACGCCGCCACGCGGTTGTGTTCACGACATAACGCGCCGCGGAAGCCCAGGTAGTCGGCCGCCAACGGCAATAACGCCGGCACGTCGGTCTGGCGTAAAGACCCCGCTAAGCCGGTCA
>NZ_JBYMAP010000396.1:0-2189 GCF_057766305.1 Methylomonas sp. BG-2
GCGTCGCGGCGGTCGTGACGATGTTGGCGGTCGGCCAGGGCAGTCAAGCCAAAGTGCTGGAACAAATGCGGGCGATGGGAACCGATATTTTGTCGATACGCCCTGGCGTACCGGGATTTCGGGGCGGGGGCGACGTGGCGACCTTGACGCTGGCCGATGCCGACGCCATCGAAGAATTAGCCAATGTCGCCTCGGCCTCGCCTGAACGCAACAGCCGCCTAACCTTGCGTTACGGCAGTATCGACTACGCCACCAACGTACAGGGCGCGGCGCCCGGCATGCCCTGGGTGCGCGACTGGCCGGTCGCGCTCGGCGACTTTTTCGACGACCGCGACCAACGCCGCTACGCGCCGGTGATGGTATTGGGCGAGACCGTCCGCAAACTGTTGTTTGCCGACGGAGAGGACCCGCTCGGCCGCTACGTGATGATAGGCAACATCCCGTTCGAGGTGATCGGCGTGATGGCGGCCAAGGGCGCCGACGCCCAAGGCAGCGACCGTGACGACGCGGTGTTCGTGCCGATCAGTACCGGCTTGATTCGGCTGTTCGGCCAAAACTATCTGAGCGGAATTACGGTGCGGGTCGCGGACGTCGGCCGAATCGAAGACACCCAACAAGCCATCGCCGATCTACTGGCCGCCCGCCATCAGACCGAGGATTTTCGGATACGCAACATGGCCTCGATTATCGAATCGGCCACCGAAACCCAGAACACCTTCACACTGATGCTAGGCATCGTCGCGGCGATCTCGCTACTGGTCGGCGGCATTGGCGTGATGAATATCATGTTGGTCAGCGTCACCGAGCGTACCCGCGAAATCGGGATTCGCATCGCCACCGGCGCCCGCCGCCGCGACATCTTGCTGCAATTCAACACAGAAGCGGCCGTGGTCTGCACCCTGGGTGGCCTGATGGGCGTCGTGCTCGGTTTCGCGGCCGGCCATGCCTTGGCCTTGTTCCAGATGGCGGTATTGTTTTCGCCGTTGCCGGCGATTCTGGCGTTTTCCTGTGCCTTCGGCACCGGCATACTGTTTGGCTATTTGCCGGCCCGTAAAGCTGCGTCGCTGGACCCGGTCGTGGCCTTGGCGGCGGAATGAGGATGCGAACACCAAACGCCGCCGCCATGCTGGCCTTGTTGAGCCTCGCGACCGGCTGCAATTTGTTGACCGACTACCAACGCCCCAATCTCGACGCGCCGCTGCACTGGCGGGACGCACCGCAAGCCGGAGCGACCCGCGTCGATCGACAGTGGTGGCGAGCCTTTGCCAGCGAAGCGCTCAATGAGTTGATCGGCGACGCTCTGGCCTACAATAACGACCTGGCCGCCGCCCGCCAGCGCATCGAGCAGGCCCGCGCCCAAGCCAAAATTGCCGGCGCGGACCTGTGGCCGAACGCGGGCTTGGCCGGCGATTTTAGCGACAATCGCAATGCTTCGACCGACACCCAAAGCACCAGCGGCCAATTCGACATCGCCTACGAGGTGGATTTATGGGGCGCCAACCGAGCCCGGCGCGACGCCGGCGACGCACGCATGCTCGGCGCAGTCTTCGCCCACGACGCCCTGCAATTGGTGGTGATGGCCGATGTCGCTCAAGCCTATTTCGATCTGTTGGCCATCCGGGAGCGTCGGCTGATCGCGTCCGATTTTCTGGAAACGGTCGGCGCGATCCTAACGATCATCGAAGCCCGCCAGCGGGCCGGTTCCGCCTACGAATTGGAAGTCGCTCAGCAGCGTAGCGCGCACGCCAATGCCCGCGCCGGCTTGGATTTACTGATTCAACAAGAAACGCTGGCGGAGAACAGCCTCGCCATTCTGCTCGGCCGCGCTCCGCACCAATTGCATCTGGCGCCGGAGCGTTTCGCCGATCTGGCGACGCCGGACATCGCGGCCGAACAACCCGCAACGTTGTTGCAACGTCGGCCGGACATCGGCCAGTTGGAGATGGAACTGATGGCCGCCAATGCCGATGTCGCGGTGGCGCGAGCCGCGTTTTACCCGAAGCTGCAGCTGAGCCTGGGCAGCGTTCTGGCCAACCCGCAACCGGCCGGGGTGGCGGCAACGCTGGCGGCCGGTCTGACTCAACCACTGTTTCAGGGTGGCCGCCTGGACGGCGCCCTGGACTACGCATTGGCGGCGAATGGAGAATTGGTCGAAACCTACCGAAAAACCGTGTTGACCGCGTTCAAGG
>NZ_JBYMAP010000397.1:0-2186 GCF_057766305.1 Methylomonas sp. BG-2
CTTGGGCGAGTTGCGCCGGGGCTCCAGCGGAATCTCGTGAGCTCAGGGTTGTTATATTCGCCCTACGACAGGCTCGGGACGAAGGTCAATCCTTAGCTTGACGACATTGGTCACCGGGGTTGATATTAAATGGTGCGTATTTTGCTGATAAAATTTTTCGGATCGCGTCGCGGCATTTTTCGGCTCGAACGGCTACTTTATAAGTTCGGTCAGTCAATGTTTAAATCAATCGGCATTCTCCCCTCGGCTTCGCTCGGGGAGGTGCCGGTGGAACATTAACGGGCCGATCAATAGCTGGTATGGGGGCCGGGATTCATGGGGCTGAAATAAAGTGTTGATAAACTTTGCATCGGCCTGGATCAATCGGATGTTCAACGAATAGTCTATAACCTCTGGGTATGAACCAACTTCGCTCAAAAGGATTTATCCGCCCCTTGCGGCCTGAAATGCAGGGGGTTAAACGCGCAATCGATACCGGGATCATCTTTGTATCGATGTTCGCGTCATTGGAGCTCTATCAAATTCCTTTCACCCGCGAATACCTGATCCTGTTTATCGCTTGTACCGTACTGTTTGGTATCTTTGCCGAGCATCAGGAGATCTACCACGGCTGGCGCGGCGATCCGATGTTCGACGATGCGTTGCGGATTTTACTGTCGTGGATAGGCTCGTTTGCGGTAGTTTCCAGCGGCGTATATCTGCTGGAGCCGGATTTCGAATTCTCCAAGCAAGTGCTGGAGTTATGGTTTCCTTTGGTTCCGTTGGGCATCATACTGGTGCACACGTTGCGGCGGGCGACATTGTCCTTTGTGCGTCTGCACGGTCTCAACGTCCGTTATTACGCGATATTGGGTGCTAATCCGCTCGGCAAGCGCTTGAATATCGCTCTGACCGAAATGCCCTGGCTGGGTTACCATTTTGCCGGCTACTTTGACGACCGCCTCGAAAACCCGCAACGCCGCGAACAAGGCGAATTGATAGAAGACGAAATTGCCGGCGATTTCAAGGAGTTGTTAAAACGCAGTCAACGCGGCGAGATCGACCATATCTACATCACCTTGCCGCTCCGCGCCGAAGTACGCATCAATCAACTGATCCGCGAACTGGCCGACAGCACGGTGTCCGTCAATATCGTGCCCGATTTCTTTACCTTCAATCTGATGCAATCCAAGTTAAGCAGCGTCAAGGGTATCCCGGTAGTCAGCGTGTTCGACACTCCGCTCAATTCGGTGTTGGACGGCATGGCCAAACGTCTGGAAGACTTGGTGTTGTGCGCGCTGATCCTGCCGATCATCGCGATACCGATGCTGCTGATCGCGATCGCGGTCAAGGTGACTTCGCCCGGACCCGTCATCTTCAAGCAATTGCGTTACGGCGTGAAAGGCGAGCCGATCGAAGTCTGGAAATTTCGCTCAATGTCGGTCTGCGAAAACGGCGATACCGTTAAGCAGGCCACCGCCAACGACAGCCGGGTCACGCCGCTCGGCGCTTTTTTGCGGCGCACCTCGTTGGACGAATTGCCGCAATTTCTTAACGTCCTGCGCGGTACGATGTCCGTCGTCGGCCCGCGTCCTCACGCGATTGCCCATAACGAATACTACCGTAAGCAAATCCAGGGCTATATGCTGCGTCATAAAATGAAACCCGGCATCACCGGCTTGGCCCAGATCAGCGGTTGCCGGGGCGAAACCGAAACCATCGACAAAATGCAGGCCCGCATTCACTACGATCTGGAATACATCCGCCAATGGTCGCTGTGGCTGGACATCAAGATTGTGTTCATGACCATCTTTAAGGGGTTCGTCGGGGAGCAGGCTTATTAACCGGTGTTTCGCCTATAGAAAAGCAAACCGCATAACGCGGATATTGCTAAACCGAAAACGATGCCAATGCAGTCGATGAAAATATCACCCAATTGCGGACCTCGGCTCGGGATAAAAAGCTGTAGTATCTCGCTACTGGTAGCGAAGAGACTCATTAAGAAAAACTGGCTGGTGGAAATGGGCCGAAACCGATTGCCGGCGCCGACGGCCCAGGCGAGCAATGCAAACATCGTAAAGTGGCCCAGTTTGTAAATATCGATTTGTGGGATAGTGAATGAAAGATCAAATTTTCTGATGTATTCTGAATAGTGGTGCGCTGTATTGTGGTTGGTTTGCCAAATATATCCGCCAAATGTGCTTTTG
>NZ_JBYMAP010000398.1:0-2152 GCF_057766305.1 Methylomonas sp. BG-2
AAAGCGGGTTAAAAATCGCAGACAAATCATGGCATTTCCGCTGGCGAAAACCCGGTCTGTAGCCATATACGGTTCGGAAAATTGGCGGGCTTGGCCGGAGTATCAAACTTATTATCAACACTATATCGGCGACCCGGCGATATTAAATCGGTTGCATCAAACCAGCCGGTTTAATTTGCATGACGGAGTTGGCTTTCATTTTCGGGCCGTCGATTGCATGGCGTCCGGCGGCTTGTTGTGCTGGTATAATGAAAATTCCGGCGATAAGTACAACCGCTTGGGTTTGGACCCGCACAAACGACGCGGTTTACATAGTTTTTTCGATAATTCCAGGCATTATGTCGAGTTTTTGTGGCACCAGTTCGATGAGGTTTATGCGCGCGCTTTGGCGTTCGATTATCGGCATAGCCAGCAACGTCTGGAGACGGTCGACCTCATCCGACAGAATCATACCTGGCGACATCGGGTGGAGAAAATCGTCCGCGATTTTAACGCCTTATAGCCCAATCCTGGCGTCGTGACGGGCTTGAACATTTCGCTGTTTTTTCCGCGCGACAACGCGTGGTATCGCCATCTTGCCGGACAAATCGCCGGCGGATTCGCCGGCCGCGACGTTCGCCTGTCTTGGCATTGCGGCCCGCTGAGCGAAGCGGAAATACTGGCCTGGATCAAGGATCGCGGCACGCGCGTGATTTTCGATATGAATCGGCCCAGAAGCGACTTGCCTTGCTTGCCGGCCGACATTTTGCACATTTGTTGGGTCGTGGATTTCAACGGCCGGCCGATTAGCGATTTTCAGGGTAGCGAAGTCACGTATTTGTTCGGCCCCAAGTGGCTGGAAAAATATCCGTATGCCACATTTCATCGGTGGTTCGGACCCGGCGCGTGTCCCGACAATTACTATCCGGGCGGCGCCGAGCCAGCCGACCGCGCCGCCTTCGTCGGACATATTCCGCAGCCGTGGCGGCAAGAGGAATTGGCGAGGGACATTTCCCAAGCCGGCCCGCCATTAAAGTTTGGCGAATTTCTGCCGTATATAGAACAAGCCTTGCTCGAAAATCGGGCGAGTTTGAAAGTGCATGAAGACTATATGCGCTTGCTGGCCAGCTTGGCGCTGAGCGTATTCGGCGCCGAATTGAGCACCGACCGCACCTTGGCCTACGACATGACCGGCCGGCTGATACGGCTATTGAACCGCCGGGAGTTGTTGGATGCGTTGGTTAATTTGAACTTGCCGCTGGATATTTACGGGCCGGAAAATTGGCGCAACTGGTCGGCATACCGTGAGTATTATCGGCGTTTTCTGGATGGCCCGGCCGATATGAGAGCGGTATATGCATCGTCGATGAATTTTCACGAGGGTAATGGCATGCATTTTCGGGTGGTGGACTGCATGGCATCGGCGGGTTTGATATTCATTAGAAAAGGCGAATACGACGAAAAACCCGGCGGAATTAAAACCTTTTTTGCGCCGGGGGAGCATTATATCGAGTTTGATATCGACGATTTATCCGATAAGGTGGCGTTTTACCGGCGCAATCGACGAGAGGCGGATAGAATCAGAAACAATGCCGCGCGGGAAATTATTCAGCATCATACTTGGCGGCATCGCGTTGATTCTATTTTCAGTGATTTAACCACGATAGGATATTTATCCGCTTAATTCGATGAATATTCAATTTAATTCACCCTAACCACGGGGCCGCCCTTGTTTCAAATCAACGAATCCAGTCATGTGTTTTATGTGTTAGCTTGGGGTTATGCCGGCGACCATTGGTTTAGCTGGTTTGCCAAGGCGTTAAATGCGCATCCGGAAATATTCGCGCTGATGGCGCACGAAGGCTCGCGGCCCAAGTATTTAGCCGAGCGCAGCCGCTCCGAGCGTCCGCCGCTGGACGCCTTCACCGCCTTTTTGGAAGATATGGGTACTACCTATCAAGCGATAGGCGATTGTTGGTCCTATCGGCCGTGGCATTTTCGCGATGTGATCGAACAATATATCGATAATATTCCATTGCTGTTTTTGGCTCGCCATCCTTACGCCTGGTTGGAGTTTTATGTGAGTTGGCGGGCCGGCAACATGCGTATGCCGGATGGCAGTTTCGGACCAATAGAGCATGAATGGTCTATCGCCCGGCACGATTACTTTAAG
>NZ_JBYMAP010000399.1:0-2141 GCF_057766305.1 Methylomonas sp. BG-2
AACCGTTTGACCGATCTGATTTATCACCGAACTGAAAGCCCTTCCGTGGGCAGTAACCGAGGGTTGGTTTTCGTTAGCCACGATCCAATAAATCCCCAAACAAACAGTCGGCAACGCCAGGATCAGCGTCATGCGTTTCTGTGACATAAAATCCATCTCCAGGCCATCTGAATTTCTTGTTTTTTGCAACCGGGCAGGCGGCGGCGCCGAGAGCTCTCCTCTCTCATCGGCGTGCGCCGACCACCCTAATCCGGTCATTTCGAAACGGCGCTAGCCCCGGCCGCGCCGTTTCCCACCCATTCCCGCGAGTAACCCTGTGCCAAGCAGCCAAGCGGCCGAAGGTACCGGCACGGCCGCCACGTCGCCGTCGCGCACCGCCCAGGCGTTAAGATATTCGTCGCCCTTGACGCCGTAGCTTTGGTAGCCTTCCGGAATCGCGGCACCCGGTGGAAAAGCCGATGTAAAGTAACCGGCGAATTCCGGAAACAACCCAAACTCGGCATCCACCCAGTATTTTGGGGTGTGGTAACCGCCGCCCTGCACCGACGGAAAGTTGCTGAACAGGTTGTAATCCGGACTGGTGGCAAAAGCGGGGTCGAAGCCGCCCAGCTCTTGGTATAAATGGTTCATTTCGCTACCGCCGATTCCAAATCCAGGCCCCGGCGTGCCGTAATTCGGCAGCCGCCAATCGCTGAAGCCGCCGTATGTCAGGTTCTCGGCCCAGGCCTTGGCGCCATGCCAGGTCATGCGGCCGTCTTCGGCGTCGAAGTCGCGGGCGGTCAGCGCGTGGTAACCGCTGCCGGCCGGGGAGTCGTAGTCATTGGGGGTATCGTGGATGCCGCCGACATTGGCGATGATCTGGCTGACCAGATTGGGATTGGCCGCCATTTGGGTTTTGATCAGATTGGCGTCGGCCAGCCAGGTCACGTTGAGTTCGGTGTCGTAGACCATAGTGCCGCCGGCCCGGCTCAGCAAAGCGGCTTGGCCGTTGGCGGATAGGATCAGCAGCGCCGCGGCGCCGAGGGTTTTAACGGTGTGCATATTCGTGCTCCTTGGATTGTCGCTAGGCGGGAGTCAGATAGAAATGGCGCGGCGCTTGATGCCGATCAAACCCAGCAGCGCGCTGCCGAACAGCCAGGCCGTGGCGGGTAGCGGTACGTTGGAAACCGGCGATCCGGAGCGATTGGGATTGATGGAAATATGGCCCAGGACTGTATCTTGCAACTCGGTATCCCGAAATTGAAAGAAAAGACCCCATCCTGAGGTTCCCCATTTATAGTCGGCTTCCAAGGTCATTTGGCCCTGGGCATCGACGCCAAACACCGGATCGATCAATTCGAATGCCGTCGCCGGCGCTTGCGGATGCGTTCCGGCGATGTACCAACGGTAGGTATCGATGTCATAGTCGCTGTTAGATTCCTCACGTAGCTCCAAGCCACTAAACCACAACGAACCGCTCTGACCAAAAAAGTCGCTAGCCATCCGAAACGAACCGCCCAAGCCGATCACTGTTCGTATATGTTCATTACCGAAGTCGATAGGATTCTGGTAGTAATGGGATTGGCTCAAACCCTCGCCCCAATCGACCGGCAATCCAGGGTCCAGGGTATCGACCGGCATCGCGAAGCCGCCTTCGGGCTGGGCCAGCGGTACCCGCTGCGCCAGATCGAAAATCCGCCATTCTTCAACCGCTTTCGGATCGGCCGTGCCTTTCACGATGTGGTCATCAGAAGCCATGCTGGAAGCCGTTGTCGGTACCGCCTGACGGTAGTCGCGAAACAACTGCGGATAAAAAAAACGGTTGCCGTCGGTGTCCGAGGTGGGATCGGGCGTGCTCTTCAGAGCGATGCCGTGCACGTCGCTACGTATGGCCGAAATACGCATCGTGGCCCAGGTAGCTTGGTCATAAGAGAAATAGGCCATGCCGCCTATCGTGCCGTTCGGCAGGTCCGCCCGTGCCGACGAGGCTGAAACCAACGCGAGCGCGGCGGCCAGATGTTTACAGATTCTCAGGTAGGTATTCATGATTTTTCTTGAAAGCATTGTTTGGGGGAATATCCCGAAGCCACCAAGGTCGCGCGGGACTTACCCTGGTGTCGGGATTGCATGGAAAGGCGATGGGCGCGCTAGGAACCCATCGC
>NZ_JBYMAP010000400.1:0-2135 GCF_057766305.1 Methylomonas sp. BG-2
AACGTCCCACGCAACCCGCCTCGTCGGGAAAACCTAGCGCTGTCCCCGCAAAAAAGCCATGCGATCGGCACTGTCGGGATGGGTGGACAAATACTCGCCGAATTCGCCAATCCGCTCGCCAAGTTTTAGTTGGTCTCTAGCTCGCCAGTAAGCGTCCAATTTGTCGAGCATATCCGCCAACAAGGCCGGCGATTGATCATGGCGAATCAGCAAATCGGCGGCATAGCGGTCGGCGGATCGCTCGAAATCGCGCGAATATCCGGTCTCCAGCAATACCGTGGGGGCCGCCGCCAATAGACTACTGACATCGCCCAGATAGGCCGCCAGCGCCAAACCGACGACAGTGGCTTGCAACATCTGCCGCAAGGCATGCTTTTCGTGAACGTGGCCGAATTCGTGAGCCAGCACCGCGACGATCTCGTCGTCGTTGGCGGTCAAGCCGACCAAATCGTCCAGCACCAACACCGTGCCGCCCGGCAAGGCAAAGGCATTGGCACCAAGCTGGCGGCTGGCGCGAAACACCAACTGGACATTGGCATCGGGCGCCAAACTCAATGCCTTGGCCTGTATCGCCGCGCGGCGGGATTCCGGCAGGCCGCTGGGCTGTAACCAATATTGATCGAGGCTGGCGAACAACTGATGGTCCATTTCCGTCATCAAATCGATCGGCAGCCGTTCGGCAACCGCCTCGGCCGCATACGGCAGCCCCCAACGATAGCCGGCAACCGCGATTCCCAGCAGCAACAGCGCGGCAATCAGCGCCGCGGCGATATGATTTTCCAAGGCCGGCAACCAGCCGCCGGTCCGCTTCGGCAGCAAGTCGGCGAAACCCGTCAAGTCGGCCACTTCGCAGCGGGCGCCGTCGGCGAACAGAATCAGACGCGGCGACCGGCCGAGCGCCGCCGGTATCGTCAGTACTGCCAACGGCTCGCTGCGATTCGCGGTCTCGCCCCGCACCTGCAAGCAGTCGATTTCGACGCTGAGGACGACCCGATGAGCGATCGCCTGCCGGCCGTCGTAATAAATGCCGGCGACCGACTTCACAGCGCGATATCGAAATCGAAAATATCGGCGATTTCCTCGCCGGCGGCGCCGGCCCGGCTTTGCAGGCCGGCGACAAAATCGGCAAGGTTTCCGTCCGGCAACAAGGCCGTGCATTCCAAACGATAGCGAGCCAGACGGATATCGGCAAACGGTTTGAATAGCCCCAGCGACAAGCCGATCAGCAACACATTGCTGATCATGATCCACAACAAGTCGCGCGCTCTGGCCCGGGCGGCGAAGCGGTGCGCGCCGAGCCGGGTATGCCCCCATACCAGATTTTGCATCCGCGCCGACACGAAGGGATAGACAATCACCAATAGGCCAAAATAAGTCAACACTGCCGCCACGCCGCCAATCACGCCAGCCTGATTCTGGCCGTCCAGCGGAAAAACGCCGGATGACAAAACCAGCGTCATGGCCCCTGCCGCGCCGGCAAACATCAGCACCGCCAACAAGAATACCCAGAAATAAATTTTGTAAAACGCGCCGGCAGTGGCTTCGAACTTGAAGCGCGCAGAGCCGAAACTGCTGTGATCGCGGGTGTAAACCGTCATGCGCTGCTGCGCCCACGGCCATAGTAAACCCAGCGTGGCGCCGCCCAAAAACGGCGCGCCCAACAAATACCAATAAGCGGCGCCGGTCTCGCCGTGGAAACCGAATCGCAAGCCGCGATAGCTGGTGTTATGCAAGCGAAACCGTAACGACCGCACCAGCAACCACGGCAGCACCGCTAAAATCGCCAGGAAAATCACAGCCGCGATGGTCGGGTCGAAACGGCTGAAAAACGAATAAGAACCGAACAGCAGCACCGCGATCACCCGGCCCTTCAATATCGACATCGGATCGCCGTGGTAATCAAAGCCGCTCTCCGCCAACAGCGTATGTCGATAAAAATATTGATTGCGCCTGACCTTGGCCCAAGGCGAATAAATCCCCAAGGTCACGATACTAAGCAGCAGATTGACGATCCAGATTCGAAAATATTCGCTACCGTTTCCGGTGAAACGCAGCGGTTGAGGTTGTGCCGACATACGCTAGAGCTCCTTTTACAATGCATGTGGCCTACAAGCGTAGCCGAAAACCCGAGTCTA
>NZ_JBYMAP010000401.1:0-2116 GCF_057766305.1 Methylomonas sp. BG-2
ATAAATCGTTACCGTCCTGGTCGGTCAAGCCTTGCAATGCGCTCAAGTCGATCGCGACCGGGACATCGGCCGGATTTGTCGCCGCGACTGTCTCGGCGGGGGGCTTGGCCTCGGCAAGCCAGGCGGCCAACGCAGCGCGCAGTTGCTCGCGGCGGAAGGGCTTGCTGAGATACGCGTCCATGCCGACGGCTTGGCATTGTTCCGGCACGCCTTTTTGGACGTCGGCGGTTAACGCCACGATGGGGGTGCGCGGCCGCCCCGCCGCGGCTTCCTCGGCGCGTATCGCGACGGCGGCCGTAAAACCGTCCATCACCGGCATGTGGCAATCCATCAAAATCAAATCGTAAGCGTTGCTGCGCGCGGCTTCGACTGCCGCCGCGCCATCGGCGACCACGTCGGCCCGGCAGCCCATGCCCACCAAAAAACTTTTGACGACTTCCTGGTTCACCGGATTGTCTTCGGCCACCAGCACCGTACCGAACAAACTTTCGGCCTCCGCGGCAGCTGATGGCATGGCCGCCACCGGTCTGTTGGCCAAAATTTCCAGCAGACATTGGTGCAACTTGCGTTGAAACACCGGCTTGTTCAAATAAAAGCGGATACCGTAATCATGCAGCTTGTCGGCTTGCAACGAAATGCTTTCCGAGCTGAGCATCACCAACGCGGGTCTGATAATCCGGGGGTCGTTTTGAATCGCTTTCGCCAGACTTAAACCATCCATGATCGGCAAATGCCAATCCAGCAGCACGACCCGGAATGCCTGACTCGGATCGGCCGAGGCATCGGCCAACAGTTTCAAGGCTCTAGGTCCACTATCGACGGTCGTGGCATTGGCCCCCCACAGCGTCAATTGATCCAGCAAAATTTCGCGATTGGTCGGATTGTCATCCACCACCAGAATGTTGACGCCGGCCAATTCATGACTTTCGGCGCGTTCAATGCCCGACTGGATTCCCAGACCCAAGCGCAGCGAAAAATAAAATCGGGAACCGCGATCGACCCGGCTGTCCACGGCCAACTCGCCGCCCATCAAATCCACCAGTTGCTTGGATATGGTCAGCCCCAAGCCGGTGCCGCCGTATCGACGCGTAATGCTGCCGTCGGACTGGGTAAAACTGTCGAAGATCTTTGTTTGCAAGTCGTCGGGGATACCGATCCCGGTATCGGTGACCTCGAACAACAATTCGATCGCATCGGTGCCTGCGGTCGCCGCCAGCGTCGAGACCTTCAGCTGGACCTCGCCGCTCTCGGTAAATTTGATGGCATTGCCCAACAAGTTGATCAGGACTTGGCGCAAGCGCTCGGCATCGGCTTGCACCACATAATTCAAATCGTGCGGAATGTTTAGAATCAACTCGACGCCTTTACGATGCGCGGGCTCGGCCAGCATTTCCAAGGTATCTTCCAGCAAGCGCCGCAGATCGAACTCCTGCACGATCAATTGCATTTTGCCGGCTTCGATCTTGGAGAAATCCAAAATGTTGTTGATGATGCCAAGCAGCGAATTGGCCGAACGGTAAGCGGTTTCCGCGAATCGAACTTGCCTGGCGTCCAGCCCGGAAGACAACAACAGCTCCATCATGCCCAACACGCCGTTCATCGGCGTGCGTATCTCGTGACTCATCGTCGCTAGAAATTGCGACTTGGCCAGACTCGCTTGCTCGGCCAACTCCTTGGCGGCGACGGTCTCGACCACGGTCCGTTCCAATTCCTCGTTTTTTTCGGCCAGTTGGGCAGTGCGCTCGGCGACCAGGCATTCCAATTCATTCCGGTGACGCTCCAGGCGCTGGTCTCGCACCTGAATTTCGCTCAGCATCGCGTTGTACACGTCGGCCAGATCGCCGAATTCGTCAGTGCTGGTTTTTTCGATGCGATGAGAAAAGGTTTTTTCGTTGCCGACCGATTTCATCGCCCGCATCAAATTTAATAAAGGCGCCAAAAAGATATGTTGGAGCTTGGATGTCAGCATGGCAATCCACAGAATCGTGAACACCACGATCAGCCCGAGAATCAAATAAAAGCTTTTTAAGAGCGCATAAAAACCGCTCTGATCGTCCACCATGTGCAACACGCCTATCATGTCGCCATCCAAATATATCGGCCGCACGAAATGCAG